>JACQQZ010000018.1 GCA_016206755.1 Candidatus Omnitrophota bacterium | reverse complement strand
CTTGGGAAGCCATCCGGCAAAATCCTGCACGGATCTGGTCAAAAATTCCTCCGTCGTCATTCTGGCCGTCAAGCCGCAGCAGATGCCGGAGGTCCTTCGGGAAATTTCCCCCGACGTTTCCCGCCGGCATTTGGTCATTTCCATTGCAGCCGGAATTTCCACCTCTGCCATCGAGCGTGTTTTGGGGGCCGGGATTCGCGTGGTCCGCGTCATGCCCAATACGCCCGCGCAAATTCGAGAAGGTGTTTCTGTTCTCTGCCGCGGACGTTTTGCTTCAGCGTCCGATCTCAAAAAAGCGCAGGTTATTTTTAAGGCGCTGGGCGTTGTGCTCGAGCTTCCGGAATCAACGTTTCACGCCGTGACTGCCGTCAGCGGCAGCGGTCCGGCTTATGTTTTCTATCTGATGGAAGCGATGCTCGAGGCGGGACGGAATCTCAAGATTCCTCAGCCGGCACTCGAAAAATTGGTGCGTCAGACCGTGGCCGGAAGTGCGCAGCTTGCGCTCCAGAGTTCTCTCTTGCCGGAAATTTTACGCCAACGCGTCACCTCAAAAGGCGGGACGACCGAAGCCGCCATCCGAGCTTTCGATGCCAAACAGGTGCGCGCCGCCCTGGTTGCAGGAGTTCAGGCGGCCGCCAAACGATCCAAAGCCCTGAGGGGCATGGTGCGGGGCATGGTGCGGCTTCCTTTCGCCGCAGCCAAAGAATTGGGGGCATAAATGTTTGTTCTGGCCAATTTTATTTCAGCCGCTGCCAACATCCTCTCCATTTTGCTGACGATTTACTATTGGATGATCCTGATTCGGGCCTTGATCAGCTGGGTCAATCCGGATCCTTACAATCCGCTGGTTCAGTTTCTCAACGGGGCGACGGAGCCGGTGTTGGAGCCGATCCGGCGCCTGATACCGGCCTGGAAGATGGGACTGGACCTGTCTCCGCTGATTGCAATTTTATTGGTGATGTTTTTGCAGAAGTTTCTCGTGGCCACGCTGCTCGAAATCAGTTTCAAGATGAGGTAACGATGACCCCCCCTGCGACGGCAGCCGATTTGCACTCGCAGATTCAAGAGAGCGCGGAGTTTATTCGCAAAAAAATCACCCAGCCGCCGCAAGTTGCCGTGATCTTGGGCACCGGCTTGGGCCGCGTGGGCGAGCATTTAAGTGATATTCAGCGGGTAGCATACAGTGAAATCCCGCATTTTCCGGTCTCGACGGTGGAAAGCCACAGGGGAGAGCTGGTCGTCGGAACGCTCGGTGGAAAGGTCGTCGCGGCGATGGAAGGCCGCTTTCATTTTTATGAAGGATACACGATGCGGCAGGTGACTTATCCGGTCCGCGTCTTAAAGGCGCTGGGGGCGAAGGTGTTGATGGTTTCCAACGCCTGCGGCGGGATGAATCCTTCTTATGAGCCGGGGGATTTGATGATCATCGCCGATCACATCAACCTCATGCCTGGCAATCCGCTCATCGGTCCCAACGACGATCGGTTGGGCATTCGCTTCCCGGACATGTCCGCGCCGTACGACCCGGAACTGATTCGACTGGCATCCCAAATTGCGCAGGAGCAGAAGATCCGAGCGCATCAAGGCGTTTACGTCGCCGTCGCCGGCCCCAATCTGGAAACGCGCGCCGAGTACAAATTCTTGCGCGCCATCGGCTCGGATGTTGTCGGAATGTCCACCGTTCCGGAGGTGCTTGCCGGCGTTCATGCGGGCATGCGCGTATTCGGCTTAAGCTGCGTCACCGACAAATGCATTCCGGAAACGCTGAAAGCCACCACCGTCGAAGAGGTGATTCGCGTGGCGATGGGGGCAGAACCGAAGATCACCCAACTCATGACGCAGATGATTGAACGGATGAAAATACAAGATGGGTGAAGCAAGCGCTTACAGGGCAACGCTCAACCTGCCGAAGACCAACTTTCCGATGAAGGCGAATTTGCCTGCGCGGGAACCGGAGCGTCTGAAGCAGTGGGAGGCGTCTGCCGTTTATGCACGATTGCGCGCCGCGCGTCAGGGCGCCCCCCGCTTTGTTTTGCACGACGGCCCGCCTTACGCCAACGGCGAGATCCACATGGGTCATGCCCTCAATAAAATTTTGAAAGACATCATCGTCCGCTACAAGACGATGCAAGGTTTTGACGCCCCGTATCTGCCCGGATGGGATTGCCACGGACTTCCGATTGAGCATCAGTTGCTCAAAGAGATGGGCAAGCGCAAAGATGAAGTTCCGAGGGCCGAGTTGCGCAAAGCCGCTCGTGCTTACGCCGCGCGCTACGTGGAGATTCAGCGCCAGGGGTTTAAGCGGTTGGGAATTTTCGGAGAGTGGGAGCGGCCGTATCTGACGATGGATTACGCTTATCAGGCCGCCATCGCCGAATGTTTTCTGATTCTCTTTGAGAAAAAATTCATCGAGCGCCGCTTGAAGCCGGTGCCTTGGTGCGGCGAATGCCAAACGGCCCTGGCGGACGCAGAGCTCGAGTACGAGCAAAAGACATCGGAGTCGGTCTACGTCAAATTCCGGATCAATCCGGAAAAGACATCGCATGTGTTAAAGCAGCAAGCAGCAAAACGCCCAACCTCCATCATTGTTTGGACAACGACCCCCTGGACGCTGCCGGCGAACGTCGGCATGGCTTTTCATGAAGATTTGACCTATGTTTTGGTGGACGATGGCAAAGAACAATACATTGTTGCAAAAGATTTGCTTGATGAACTTAAATTAAAATTGGGATGGCAAGATTCTGTAAAGATAGTGGAGCAATTCTTGGGGGAATCTTTTCTGGGACTGGAAGTCGAGCATCCATTCTTGCCTCGAACTTCAAAAGGAATCTTGGCTGGGTTTGTTTCCGGTTTAGAGGGAACCGGTGTCGTCCATATTGCACCCGGCCACGG
>JACQQZ010000016.1 GCA_016206755.1 Candidatus Omnitrophota bacterium | reverse complement strand
CGGCCGCGTCGTCAAAGGCGTGCGCTTTGTTGAGCTTGAAGATGCCGGGGACCCCGTCGAAGCGGCGCGGCGCTACGAGGCGCAGGGGGCCGATGAAGTCGTTTTCTTGGACATCACCGCTTCTCATGAGCGCCGCCGCACCGTCGTGGACCTGGCCCGGCGAACCGCAGAAGTTTTGTTTATCCCATTTACCATCGGCGGCGGATTGCGCACGGTGGAGGATATGCGCGAGGTGCTCAAGGCCGGCTGTGATAAAATTTCCATCAACACCGCGGCTGTCGAACAGCCGTCCCTGATCAGTCAGGGCGCAAAACGTTTCGGCAGCCAGTGCATTGTGGTGGCGATGGATGCCAAGCGGCGCGGGAAAAGTTGGGAAATTTATACGCACGGCGGGCGCACGGCGACCGGTTTGGACGCGGTCAAATGGGCGCGCCGGGTGGAGCGTTTGGGGGCAGGCGAGATCCTCTTGACCAGTATGGATTGCGATGGAACAAAAAACGGCTATGACTTGGAACTCACCCGCGCCGTCTCGACGGCAGTTTCTATTCCGGTGATTGCTTCGGGCGGGGCGGGGAATTTAAAGCATCTCTACGAAGCGTTTACGCGGGGCCGGGCGGACGCTGTTTTGGCTGCCTCCATCTTTCATTATGGAACGTACACGGTGCCCAAAGCCAAACTTTATCTTCGGAAAAAAGGAGTTTCAGTCCGGTGATGAGCGCCCAACACTCCAAAGTGCCCGCGTTTGATAAAAATGAATTGATCGCTGCCGTTGTTCAGGATGCGGCGAACCATCAGGTCCTCATGATCGCCTGGATGAACAAGGAAGCGTTTGATTTGACGGTCAAAACGCGCCATGCCCATTTCTATTCCCGTTCGCGCAAGAAGCTGTGGAAGAAAGGGGAAGAATCGGGACACATTCAAGAGGTGCAGTCAATTCATGTCGATTGCGACGGCGATGCCGTGCTTCTGAAAGTCCACCAAAAAGGGGGCGGGGCCTGCCACGAAGGGTACCGCACCTGTTTCTTCCGCACGACCAAAGACGGGGCAGGGTGGGAGATTGCCGAGAAGCGGCTGTTTAATCCGGATGAGGTCTACAAGAAGAAATGAATAATTTTCTCTCTACCCTTCATAGAGTTCATAGAGTGGCATGAAATGAAAAATTCTGGTGTACGGCCGGCATTCGATGAATTTTTAGCGCTGTCCAAGCGCGGCAACACCGTTCCGGTCTATCGCCAAATTTTAGCCGATTTTGAAACACCCCTCTCCGCCTATCTGAAGATTGAGGGCCGCGGGCCTTCTTATCTTCTGGAGTCCGTCGAGCAGGGAGAGCGTTTGGGCCGGTATTCCTTTTTGGGGGCCAGTCCGGCGTGGGTGCTGGAGTCTCGCGGCCGCGAAATGCAATTTATCTCTAAAAAAGACAACCGCCGCTGGACCACCGGCACCGATCCCCTCACTGAGCTGGAACACCTCATGGCCTCCTATCGCGCCGTCGGCTTGCCGGATCTGCCGCGGTTTGCGGGGGGTTGTGTCGGCTATGCCGGCTATGACGTCGTGCGCTTTTTTGAACCGGTGGGCGGCGAAAAACCGGATGTTTTGAACGTGCCGGACAGTGTCTGGATGCTCAGCGACACGCTGGTGATTTTTGATCATCTGGAGCATGTGATGAAAGTGGTGGCCAACGCGACCATTCCTGAAGGGCCTTCCAAGACGCAGCCCAAACGCGCCCAAGCGGCTTATAAAAAAGCAGTTGCCCAGATTGCTGCGATGATCCGGCAGCTCAAGCAGCCCCTTTGGTACAGTCCTCCGGCGGCCGCTCGAAAATTAAAGTCCGGCGCGGTTCGTTCCAACGTGAGCCGCCCTGCATTTTTGAAGGCCGTCCGCGCCGCCAAGGGGCACATCGGCAAAGGCGATGCGATTCAGATTGTTCTTTCTCAGCGGTTCGAGGTGCCGGTGGCGTGCCCGCCTTTTGAAGTTTACCGGGCGCTGCGCTCAATCAACCCGTCGCCGTACATGTTCTATTTGAATTTCGGGGCATTCGCCCTGGTCGGGTCCTCTCCGGAAATTTTGGTGCATTG
>JACQQZ010000019.1 GCA_016206755.1 Candidatus Omnitrophota bacterium | reverse complement strand
GTTTATCAAGAGCTTCAAGAGTTTTTTAGAGCGCTGACCGATTTGCCCGTTACGGATGAAGTTTGGCGATTGGCGGAACAACTGGCTTATCGGTCCAGGCGAGCAGGTTTGCCAAGACTGGCCCCCGACCTCATTATCGCCGCAGCGGCTTTAAAACATCAAGTTCCTCTATGGCATTGCGACCGGGATTTTGAACAACTCAAGCGCGTTGAGCCGGCTTTAAAAACCTACTGGCATCCCCACCATGCGCCGGGGGTTGGTTGATGACAGGATGCTGAAAAGGGTCAGCTGCTTCGTGGCTGCGGCAATCGGAAGTTGCCGCACCACCTGCCTCGGCAATGTTGCGCGCGCCTTGCATCTGACGCCTTTTTGAGCATCCTGTCCAAATGGGATTTTTCAGCAGACTGTTAAAAGACCGCTGGTGCTAGGACAGTTAATAGAAATAAATCTAGAATAGTTCCTTGACAAGACCCGCCCATCCCAAGCATACTCTCTGATGACATGAGACATTCCCGCCTTCCTCTCTGCGCCCGCTTTTTTGCGGCTTTGCTTGCCGTTATCATTGGCTGGCCGGCCGCGCCTGCCTTTACCCTCCCGCCTGCCTTTGCGCTTCGCGTCGGCCAAGAATCCGCCGGGCTGGAGGAGCTGAGGCGGCGGATACCGCCGGCTGCCGATGCCGAAAAAGCCCTGGCGGAATTTTTGAGCGAGCTTCCGGAGCTTGCGGTTCCTATTTTTAATCGCCCGACCCGGCATCATCAGCAGAGATCCTATCAGGGGCGTTGGGAGCCGCTGGCGGGTTTGCTGGCGTCCCAAGTGCAGTCCATTCTCCGGCCACCGAACGGCGCGCAACCGAACGGCGCGGGTGGAGACAACGGCCTCCGGCGCATGCCGCGCGACACGGCCCAACGGTGGCAGAAAAAGCTTGGTGGGTTTAAGAGAACACAGGGCCCGATCATCATCCGCGACGACGGAAAAGTATCCCAAATCATCGGAACGGTAAAAAACAACGGGGAATTTCGCTTATTGGATTTGGCCGATCCGCCGCCCACTCTTGACGGCGTCCTCACTGTTTCACATCAAACGGATCTTGGAAATCATTACGTGGCGCTCACAGCTTCTCTGAGGGAGTCTTTCGGCGCGGGGATGGAGGAGGAGGATGAATCGCCGAATCTTTCGGAGATGGACTGGGCGGATATCGAAACCCGGCGCCGGCATTTTGGGCTGTCCACGCCCCGCCACGGCCGGCAGGAAGCATTGGCCGCGTTTCTTCAAGCGGCGGATTATTCTCCCCAAGGAGGGCCGGATGAAAATCAACGAAGAATCGTTGGCGCGCTTTGGAACGATTTGTCTGGCTGGAAAGATGATCCAAACCGCATTGCCCTGGGGGTCTTTTCAGCGGCCGCGGACGCAGGACCCGATCTTCAAGAACAATTTGCCGTCCTCATTGGAGAACGGGCCAAGACCCAAGGGTGGCCCGATTGGATCGCCGGGACCAAAACGATGATCGATCTCCTGAGATACCTGAAAGTGAGATTGCGCATCCCTCTGGCGCCGCAGAGGACCATTCTGAAACAGGCCGCAGGGCATATCGAGGAGCATCTTCAAAATGAGTGGACTGATTCAGAAGCGCATTCCGTTGTTGCAGAGCTATTGCTCATGCTGGCCGCCGCCCACGAAGACGAAGACCGAAATCAGGACGGCTGGCAAGCTAAGCTGTACCTTTTCAATGCGGCATGTCATTTTATTGCTGCAGTGCTGCCCAACGCTCGGTCGGAAGAAAGCCGGGCTGCCGCGGCGCAGGCGCTGCTCAACAACATTCGAGCCGTAAATGCGATGCTGGAGACGGAGGTGCTGACAGAACAGTCCGAAGCGGAGATTGCCCGGTTGCTGCTGTTGATCCATCGCACATCTCAAGCGCTCCCTGAACAGTTTCGTGATGACGAAGAGTTTGTGCGTCTGAAAAAGTGGTCCGCCGCCCGCGCGGACGAAGCCAGCCAGCTCAGAAAAATTTTTGGTGAAAGCGGGCTAGAGGAGAAGCCACGGGCTGCGCGCGTTGCGCGGGTTTTGGAAACGTGGCGGGCACTTGGAATTATTTCCCCGATTTCCCAGGATCGTCCACAGATAAATCAAATTCGAGCGTTGAATGACGCATTGACTGTTGCCACGACGAACGGGGGAGCGCCTGCTGTGGAAGCTCTGGCCGCATTGCTGGAAGCGTTGACATTCGATCAAAATCTGGCGCGCGTCGACGAAACAGAAAGCCGCAGAAGATCAGATTCGCGGTTCTTTGATGTCACTTTCTACCGGAGTTCAGGGCAGGGGCAGCGCATTCCTTACCGCGCTTTCATTCATGTAGAAAAATCTCCCCCACGCCTGGTTGTCGAATTGTCGTCGGGCACGGATCGTGCTCCTCAAGGGAAATGGCGCTACGCCCCCATCGGAAATGTTCGCATCGGAAGCGACCGGGTTGAAACCAGGCCGCATTTGGATGTTCAACTCGGCAACGGCGATCGCGCTGCCCGCCACAGCTTGTTAGCGGCGATCTGGCCGGATGCCGAGGCAATGCTCGTAACTTTAACGGCTTTTGAAAGTCGAATTCTCAATCTTCGCCTTGACCGGTGGAAAGGCGCAGGGACTGTGATTGCTGCCTTGGCGGCGTCCAATGAAGGAATCACCATTCAGGATGTGCGAGAGCTCAATCGCGCTTCGCAGGTTCACCGAGAATTCGGGGGTTGGCGGACGCCCAGTTCGCGACGTTTTCTGAATAGACTTCTTCTCTGGTTGAATCACGGCGCCGAACCAAAGCTCTTTCGTGTTCCGGCGACACTGAACCAACAGGATAGGGT
>JACQQZ010000015.1 GCA_016206755.1 Candidatus Omnitrophota bacterium | reverse complement strand
GTCAATAATTATCACTCATTGCACTCGAGTGCTAGAAATCTGAAAATTTCACTTGACAAAAAAAGATCGGCTGATACAGTAAACCTACATTAGTAGCACTTCAAAGCGAAGACTGCTAAAAATCCGCGTTTGACGGTCCAATAAAAGCATACAAGTATTTTCGAGGAGGTTTCAAAAAAATGGCGATTCAACCTACAGGAGATCGCATTCTCATTCAGCTTCTTGAGAGTGAAGGAAAGACCTCCGGCGGCATCATCCTGCCCGATGTGGCCAAGGAAAAGCCGTCCGAGGGAAAAATCATTGCAGTCGGCAAAGGACATCTTTTAGACGACGGCTCGGTGAAGCCCTTTGAAGTGTCCGTCGGCGACAAGGTGCTTTTTGCCAAGTACAGCGGGACGGAAGTGCAACACCGGAATGAGCAGTACATTCTTGTCAAAGAGGAAGACATCCTTGCGGTGCTCCAAAAAGATAAAAAAGATAAAAAGGAGAAATAAGACATGGCAAAGCAGCTCAGATTTGATGACGAAGCCCGCCGTTCTATCCTTCGCGGGGTGGAGCAGTTGGCCAGAGCGGTAAAAGTAACGTTGGGTCCCAAGGGCCGCAACGTCGTGTTGGACAAGAAGTTCGGTTCTCCGACCATCACCAAAGACGGTGTGACGGTGGCCAAGGAAATCGAGCTCGAAGATCCGTTTGAAAACATGGGCGCCGAGATGGTCAAGGAAGTTGCTTCCAAGACCTCCGACACTGCCGGCGACGGCACGACCACAGCGACCGTTTTGGCCGAAGCCATTTACCGCGAAGGCCTAAAGACAGTCACGGCCGGCGCCAATCCGATGGCCATTCAGCGCGGCGTTCAGAAGGCCGTTGAGGAAGTCATCGAGCAGCTCAAGAAGCTGTCCAAGCAGCTCAAGGACAAGAAGGAAATCGCCCAGGTGGCTACCATCGCCGCCAACGGCGACACGGACATCGGGCAGCGCATTGCCGATGCCATGGAAAAAGTCGGCAAGGACGGCGTCATCACGGTTGAAGAAGCCAAATCCATCGAGACGACTTCCGAGGTTGTGGAAGGGATGCAGTTCGATCAGGGCTATCTGTCTCCTTATTTTGTCACCGATTCCGAGCGAATGGAAGCGACTCTCGAGGACCCGTACATTCTGATCCACGAGAAAAAAATTTCGATCATGAAAGACATGCTGCCTCTGCTGGAGAAAATTGCCCGGACCGGTAAGCCGTTTTTGATCATTGCCGAGGAGGTGGAAGGCGAAGCGTTGGCGACTTTGGTCGTCAACAAGCTGCGGGGCACGCTGGCCTGCACCGCCGTCAAGGCGCCGGGTTACGGCGACCGCCGCAAGGCCATGCTCGAAGACATCGCCATTCTCACGGGCGGCCGCGCCATCACGGAAGATTTGGGCATCAAACTCGAAAACATCACGCTCGAAGATTTGGGCCGGGCCAAGAGAATCCAGGTGGATCGCGAAAACACCACGATTGTTGAGGGTGCCGGTAAGACCTCGGCCATCAACGGCCGCATTCAGCAGATCAAGACTCAGGTTGAGCAGACCGATTCCGAGTACGATCGCGAGAAGCTTCAGGAGCGGCTGGCAAAGCTCTCCGGAGGCGTGGCCGTCATCAAGGTCGGCGCTGCGACTGAGACCGAAATGAAAGAGAAGAAGGCCCGCGTCGAGGATGCGCTGCATGCAACCCGCGCTGCCGTGGAAGAAGGCATCGTCCCAGGCGGCGGAGTGCCTTATCTGCGCTGCATCCCCGCGATTGAGAAGCTGAAGCTCGACGGCGATGAGCAGATCGGCGTGGACATCATCCGCCGCGTGCTTGAAGAACCGATCCGCCAGTTGGCTGAAAATGCCGGCTTGGAAGGTTCTGTCGTCGTTCAGCGCATCAAGGAATCCAAGGGTTCCAATGGTTTTAACGTCGCATCCGGAGAATACGTCGACATGTTCCAGGAAGGGATCATTGATCCGGTCAAGGTCTCACGATTGGCGCTGCAGAACGCTTCGTCCATCGCAGGGCTTCTCCTGACCACGGAATGCTTGATCACGGATATTCCTGAGAAAGAGAAAACACCCCCGGCTGCCCCGCACGGCGGCATGGACTATTAATCGAGGCGACCCATGCAGCTTAAACCGATCGGTGACAAAATTATCGTTGAGGTGCTCAAAGCGGAGTCGAAGTCCAAGGGCGGAATCATCCTGCCGGATACGGCCAAGGAAAAACCGCACGAGGGCAATGTCGTTGCAGTCGGCAGCGGCAAGCTGACGGCCAGCGGCAAAACCGTTGCGCCGGACGTCAAACCCGGAGACAAAATTCTCTTCGGAAAATATGCCGGCAACGAGGTGAAAGTCGACGGCAAAGAGTATCTGATCATCAACCAGGATGACATTCTGGCGGTGATCAAGTAAAAACGCCTGCCGGCAGGGCAGGCAGCTTCAAGCGGGGCCGCTGATCTTGACAGGTGAGCGGCCCCGTGCTACACTCCTGAAATTCTCACCCCAAAATCCGTGTCCACCACCCGAGCAACGTTTCATAGAGAAGTATCTGAGGAATCCATGGGCGAGTACATTGGGCGAAACCGCAAGGCCCGTCGTTGTTACGGATTTGATGAAATTGCATTGGTGCCTGGCTCTGTCACCATCAACCCCAATGAAGTAGACCCCACCTGGAAATTGGGCGGCAAAACCTACCAAGTTCCGATCCTCGCTTCCGCGATGGACGGCGTCGTCGACGTCAAATTCGCCATCGCTTTCGGTAAATTGGGCGGTTTGGCAGTCCTCAATTTGGAGGGCGTTCAGACCCGCTACGAAAACCCCGAAGAAGTGATCGCCAGGATTGTCAAAGCCGACCCCGTCAAAGCCACGGCGCTCACGCAGGCCATTTATCGCGAGCCGGTCAAGCCCAAATTGATCGCAAAACGGATTCAAGAAATCAAGAAGGCGAAAGTCCCCGCAGTCGTCAGCTCCATTCCCCAGCGCGCCGAAGAATTTGGGGAAATTGCGCAAGACGCCGGCGCCGATCTCTTCGTGGTTCAATCGACCATTTCAACGATTCGCCACATCTCCAGCGAGTACGAGGTGCTGGACATCGCCAAATTCTGCGACCGGATGAACATTCCGGTGATCGTCGGCAACTGCGTGACCTACGACGTCTGTTATGAGCTCATGGAAGCCGGGGCGTCGGCTGTGCTGGTCGGCCTTGGGCCCGGGGCGGCATGCACGACGCGCGGCGTCATCGGCGTGGGCGTTCCTCAAGTCACTGCCACTGTGGATTGCGCCGCCGCGCGCAACGACTACTTTGACAAGAGCGGACGTTACGTTCCGATCATCACCGACGGCGGCATGCGCACCGGCGGCGATGTCTGCAAAGCTTTTGCGGCCGGAAGCGACGCCGTGATGATCGGCTCTCCGTTTGCCCGCGCCAAAGAAGCGCCGGGGAAGGGGTACCACTGGGGGATGGCCACGCCGCATGCCAATCTTCCTCGCGGAACGCGCATCCAGGTCCGCGTGACCGGCACCATCGAAGAGATTCTTTTTGGACCTGCCCGGTTGGACGACGGCTCACAGAATTTGATGGGGGCCATTGTCACCTGCATGGGCTCCGTGGGCGCGAAAAACATTTCCGAATTCCAAAAGACGGAAATCATCATCGCCCCTTCCATCCAAACGGAAGGGAAGCTCTTCCAGCGCGCCCAAGGCGTTGGAATGGGCAAGTAGCGGTCTCGCTCAAATCCGTTTTTTTCTAGAAGTTAATAGAGATAATAATTTGTTATTTATGTTGACGCCGCCGGTTTCAATCGGGTAAACTCTGGGTATGCTTGCGCAAAAAATAATCACCTTTGGAATGACGCTGGCAATGACTTTGCAAATCGCGCCGGTTTTTGCTCTGCGCGCTCAGCCGGATCGCGCCGGCCTGGAAAGCCAATTGGAAAAATCTTCTCCCGCTGCAGTTCCTGCTGCCGGCCTGGAAGAATTGGACCGGGCGGCTCAAAGGTATTTTGATGCCATCGATTATTTCTATGATTTAGATCACCCGAACCGAAAACTCGGTGAAGCGCGGCATCAAGAGCTGGCCGCCCGCCAACTTCGAATGACAATGCTTGCCCTGGCAAGGGCAATTGCCGAATTTGAGTTTCACAGCGCTCCCCAAGCGGCTGTTGTTAAAGCTGAATCAGAAGATCAAGGGCAGGCGGCGGAACCTCAACCTCGAATGACTGGCGTTGAAAGGATTGCAGAGTTGTGGAATCGGTATCAACCCCGCGAGGGCTCATCCATGAACAAATGGTTTGCATGGTCTCGCACGATGACAGCTCTGGAAAATGCCATTCAGCATGTTCGATCAGAAGTATTGATAGAGGCAGCGGTCTTTCAATTATTTTCGCAGGGTACTTTGGAGTTACCGGTATCTCAGGGGGGGTTTTCCAACAGTAGAGTTGCCGAAGTAGGTCGCTATCGGCTTGAAGTTGAATGGGGAAGAGATAAGCCAGATTCTTCACGCAAAGATTCTGGGTTTGGTTATGTGGCGGTATCGCTCATCTCTGCGGAGCCCGAACTGCCTTTGACTGAAGAGGATAAAGCTCAAATAGAGCGCTATGCATTTGAGGTTGGGTATGAGCAGGGTCGCTTGGCGGGGCCCGAGATGCTTTCCAGGCACGGGCACGACCAACTCACGATGCAGCATACTTTCCGGAAAATAGATGTTCCGTACTGGTCCAAAAAGATGTTTTTAAGAGTAGTTTCTGCAAGCGTGCCTCAAGCTGAATGGGCGACTTTCAGTGATTTTGCATGGCAAACACAATTGCAAAAAGGGCTTCCTGCAGGTTTTGAGGTCCAACAGGTGATGTGGATGCGCAGTCACGAGAGTTCAGAGGAACCGATTCAAAGAACGGTGCACATTTACGTTGACGGAGATGACGACGTCGTCCAAGCGGTTCGCATCAAAGTTGAGCAAGAAAATGTGGCTGGAGTTAATTTTCAGGTTCAGCAAATGCGGCCAGGAATTCTTGTTTTTGGGCCAGGCCTAATCTTGCGCCAGGAGGATGCGCCTGCCCAGAAAGTCGAGCGTTCATTGATCCAAGTAAATCTTCCAGGCGACTCAGAAGATGCCGTACGACAAATTGATCGATTGAAGCCGGCGGCTCTGGCAGCACTTGCATTTGATCATTCCGCCCCGGATCGTACCGGGAGAGAGTTAATGAATTTCTTGAAGCAAAATATCCCCGTGCTTCTATTCAGGGATGTGATAGACGGCCATTGGATCCACGTGTTTGCTTTTGCATAAAACAGGCCGTCCTAGAGCTTCACCTCAAATCCTCAATCTAGTTGTCCCCTGCGCCATCTTCCAGTACAATTCTGATAGCCATTCATGACAAACCTGATCGGTCCTCTGGTGTTGGCCACCGCCGCCGGCGCGGCTGAGTTTCTTGGCGCATCGCTGGCCATCGCCCCGCTTCGATTCTCCCGCCGCGCCATCCTCTATCTCTTCGGAATGAGCGGAGGATACATGCTGACCTGGTCGATTGCAGACCTCATGCCGCTGCTCATTGAGCATGACCCGGGTTTGGTCACATGGATTTTGGCCAGTTACTTCGGCCTGTATGTCATCGAGAATCTTTTCGCGTCGCACGCCCACCTGATGCCTGCGGAGGACCCGCACGGTCATGCCTTGGTTGACAGTTGGGGAGGGCACAAGGCGGTCATTTCGAATGCGGCCTGCTGGGCGGCCGTTGTGGGGCTGTTTCTCCACGCCTTTTTGGATGGGGCCGCCATCGTGGCTTCTTTTACAATCCATCGCAGCGTCGGCGTTCTGGTATTTGTGGCGGTGATGATTCATAAAGTGCCGGAGGGTTCGAGCTTAACTTCTGTCTTGGGAGCGGCAAGGCAGGGGCGTCGCGTCATCTTGACGGCTGCAGGTTCTGCCGTGATGACCATTGCGGGCGGTTTGGCGGCAGGGATCATCGGCATCGCGCAGCCCCAGTGGGCCTATCCGATGCTGGCACTTTCAGCCGGAACCTTTCTATTTATCGGCGCGAGCAATTTAATCCCCGCGACTCAAAAAGGGGAATCTCGCAGCGTGGTTTTTTCAGTCCTGGGCGGGGCGGTTTTGTTTGTGCTGGTCAGTTCCTTATTGAGCAAGACCGGATTTCTGCATGAATAAGGCCATCACGGCGGTTTTCTTGATTTCGGGCCTGGGTCTGGGTTGTGGAAAAACAGAACCGGTCATCAAAATCGGTTTCGTATGCCCGCTGACCGGAGACCAGGCCGCGCACGGCACGGACATGCTGCATGGCGCCGAGCTGGCCATGGAGGAGGCCAAGTCGGCGCCTGTGATCGAAGGCTACAAACTTGAATTGATGGCGCTGGATGATCAGCGCAGCCCCGCGCAGGCCGTGGCCATGGCCAAGAAAATCGTCTCCGACCCCAGCGTCGTTGCCGTCGTCGGCCATTTAAACTCCAGTTGCACCAAACCGGCTTCGGCCATCTACAACAAAGCGGGACTGCTTCACATCAATCCCGTTTCTTCGAATCCGGAGATTTCCCGTCAAGGATTCAACAACTTCTTCCGCATCTGCGCCACCGATGATCTTCAAGGACCTGCCGGCGCCCATTTTGCAAAAGAACGCCTGGAAGCCCGGCGCGTTTTTATCATCGATGACATGACGACGTACGGCCGCGGACTGGCCAATGAATTCGAAAAAGCCGCCAACGCCATGGGCATGGAAATTTTAGGGCATGAAGGCATCGCGCAGGGCGAAAAGGACTTTACGCCGCTTTTAACGCGCATCAAAGGAACTTCCTGCGACCTCATCTACTACGCGGGGATGTTTCCGGAAGCCGCCGTCCTCATCAAGCAAAAATCCGATCTTCAAATCCCCGCGCGATTCATCGGGGGAGACGGGTTGTATGAGCCGACCCTCATTACTTTGGCCACACCGCCGGCGGCCGAGGGTGTTTATCTGACCACTCTGGGCGCGGATCTCCACACCGTTCCGACGGCGCAGTCGTTTGTGAAGGCCTATCAAGAACGCTACGGCCGGCACTTGGGGGCCTACTCCGGCTATGCGTATGAAGGCGTGTCGTTGGCCATCGAGGCGATTCGCCGTTCGGGAAAAGCGGATCGCGCAGCAGTGCTGGCCGCCATGAAGAATCTTTCTTCCTACCCGGGAATTCTCGGGAATCACACCTTCGATTCAAAAGGAGACACCGCGGTTCGTTCCATCGGGATTTTCACAATCCGGGGCGGAAAATTCCAATTTCTTGAATCGGTGGAATGACCTCTGAAAGCATCTTCTTCCAGCAGCTGATCAACGGGCTCACCATTGGGGCCATCTACGCGCTGATTGCCCTCGGCTACACGATGGTGTACGGGATCATCCAGCTCATCAACTTTGCCCACGGTGAAATTTTTATGTTCGGCGGTTACGCGGGGCTCACCTTGCTTCTGACCGCAGGCGTCCAGGGTCCGGTCTCCGGGGCGGCCGGTATTTTTTGGATGCTCTGCGCCATTGCCGCCGGCATGGCCGGCTGCGCGTTTTTGGGAGGATGCGTCGAGCGCATTGCCTATCGTCCGCTGCGCCGTTCCCCGAAATTGGCTGCGCTCATTACCGCCATCGGCGTTTCCATGATTTTGCAAAATGCCGTCATGCTGATCTATGGCGCCCGAGACCGCTACGTCCCCAACCCGCTTCCGGCGATTCATTGGCAGTTGGGCGGGGCGACATTGACTGGAATGCAGATGGTCATCATCTGTACGGCCGTGGTGGTGATGATCGCCCTCCATCGATTTATTCGTTTGAGTCTCCTCGGGCAAGCGATGCTGGCCACCGCCCAAGATCCGCTGGCAGCCGGCCTGATGGGAATCAACATCCACCGGGTGATTGCGTCGACTTTTGTCATCGGTTCTTCGCTGGCCGGCATGGGCGGCGTTCTGTTTGGGATGTACTACAGCACCATCAATTTTCACGATGGCTACATGACCGGCTTGAAGGCATTTACAGCGGCGGTCTTAGGCGGCATCGGAAACGTTCCCGGGGCGATGGCCGGCGGATTTTTGCTGGGGCTCCTGGAAGGTTTCGGGGCCGGATACGTCTCCTCTCAGTGGAAAAACGTTTTTGCTTTTGTCGTCCTGGTGCTCCTGCTTATTTTCCGGCCTCACGGTTTATTGGGGGAACGCGTCGCGGAGCGGGCATGACCCTTCCACCCTTTCCATTCAAGCGTCGCCGCTGGTTTATTTTTGGATTTTTGTTTCTAATCCCGCTGCTGGATTCCAACGCCTATCATCTCGATGTCCTGACGACGGCCTGGCTCTACGGCATCCTGGCTTTGGGGCTGAATCTCATCGTCGGATGGGCGGGCCTGCTCAATTTGGGTTATGCCGCGTTCTTCGCCATCGGCGCTTACACGTACGCGCTTTTGAATTTACACGCCCATATTCCGTTTTGGGTGGGGTTGCCGCTGAGCGCTTTGACTGCAGGGGTCGCGGGCGTGGTGCTGGGCCTGCCGGCCATTCGTGTTCGCGGAGATTATCTGGCGATCGTCACGCTGGGATTCGGAGAGATTGTCCGCATCGCCCTGACCAATCTGGAAAGCTGGACGGGCGGGCCCAACGGCGTGCTGGGCATCGACAGCCCGCATCTCGCGGGCTTTGATTTTTCCGTTTCATCCGCGCCGTATTATTTTCTGACGCTGATTCTGATGGGACTCATCTGGGGAGCGCTTCACCGCGTGACCCAGTCCAGAATCGGCCGGGCCTGGGTTGCGATCCGCGAAGATGAGTTGGCGGCTCAGTGCATGGGGGTGGATACGGTGTATTTGAAATTGGCGGCACATGGATTTGGGGCCGCCATCGGCGGCGTTGCAGGGGCGGTCTTTGCAGCCAAGCAGGGAACGGTGACGCCGGACAGTTTTGATTTTATCCAATCGGTGATGGTGCTGGCGATGGTGGTGCTGGGAGGACTGGGAAATCCAACAGGGGCCGTTGCGGGTGCTGTTGTTTTAACGCTGTTGCCGGAGCTGCTCAGAGAATTCTCTTCTTATCGAATGGTGTTGTTTGGCATCACGTTGATTTTGGTCATGCGGTTTCGCCCTCAAGGTTTG
>JACQQZ010000002.1 GCA_016206755.1 Candidatus Omnitrophota bacterium | reverse complement strand
TCGAAAAAGCGCCCGGCGTTCCCGGATGGGCCGAGAGGCTCAGAAATCGGTCTGTCGCGATTTCGACATCCGAATCCTGGCGCGGCGGAAAATCCCGCTGTACCGGCGCATCATCCGAGAATCTTAGGGCCTGACCGGAAATAACTGTTCCATATGGCCAAGGGGATTTTGATTCAGAACAAGGCGCGAAGAGCGAGCACCCTCGTCTGGTTTCGAGCGATGAGCACCGACGGGCTGGATCAAAAGCCACCGGTCCAATGGATTCAGTTATTTCCGGTCAGGCCCTAAGGGCGCCTTTTAAGAACCTCCCGCGGCTGCGCGGGGACAATGCTTGAGGCAGCAGAAAGATTGTTGGATTGTATCGAAAGGCATAGACTGTTGGGGTGAACGACCCGGAAATCTCACTCACGTTTTTGCGCGAGCGGCTCGCCCGCGGGAAAAGTTGCACCGTCATGCTGGAAGGTCCCAGCATGCAACCGTTGATACCTTCCGGCGCGCTTTTAACGGTGGCGCCCGTTCATCTTCCGGAGATTGAGGCCGGAGACATCCTTTTGGTTTTGCGCAAAGGGGAGCTGATTACACATCGCGTGGTCAAAATTTTAACGGACGGAAATCCGAAAAAATTCATACTCAAAGGCGACGCCAATCTTCGGTGCGATCCCGGAGTCGGCGCCTTGGATCTGGTGGGGAAAGTGACGGGGGTTGAAACCCAACCCCTGGATCGGCTTCAACCCAAGGCCGCTGCGCGCCAAGCCGCCGCAATTTCATATTGGCAGGCGCTGTTGTATGAAACGGCGGCTGATTCGAGGATGGGGCGGCTTGTTGCGCGCGCCCTGCGCAACCGCCCCGGTTTGCGCGGCCGCCTTCAACAGGCGTGCGCCGCCCCGAATCGTTGGTGGCTTCGCCGGAGATTGAAAACATAGCATGGCCGCGCTTTATTTGGTCGCCACCCCGATCGGCAATTTGAGCGACATGAGTCCGCGCGCCGTGGAAACTTTGAAAAGCGTCGGGCTCATTGCCGCGGAGGACACGCGGCACACGGGGCTTTTGCTTCACCGCTTCGGCATCCAAACTCCGATGACCCCTTTCTACGACGCCGTCGAACGGGAAAAGACCCCGGGACTTATCGAGCGGCTCAAGCGCGGCGAATCGGTGGCTTTGGTTTCCGATGCAGGGACGCCGCTTGTTTCGGACCCCGGCTATCGATTGGTCGGTGCGGCGCGGCAGGCGGGAATTCCGGTCGTCGCCATTCCGGGACCGGCCGCTTTTTTATCGGCATTGGTCTCTTCCGGATTTCCCATGGACCGATTTTTATTTGAGGGTTTTTTGCCGAAGAAGCGTTCCGCGTTGGCCCGGCGCGCCGGGCATTGGAAGGCGGATCCAAAAACCATCGTGGTTTATGAATCCCCCTACCGTTTGGTGGCTCAGATGAAACGATTGCAGGAATTGCTCGGAGACGTGGAGGCGATGGTGGCTCGAGAGCTGACCAAGCTCCACGAGGAAACCCGTCTGGGGACTCTCAGCGAGCTGGTTGTTCACTACGCGGCGCATCCGCCCAAAGGCGAGGTGACGCTGATTTTCCGGCCCACGGAGAAAAAATCATGATTCATCCGACCGCCATTGTAGATGCTCAGGTTGAAATGGATTCTTCCGTTGAAATCGGACCCTACGCTGTCCTGGAAGGGAAAATAAGGATGGGCCGCGGCACGCGCATTCAGCCCCATGCCCATCTGTTGGGACCGCTGACGCTGGGGATGGACAACATCCTCGGCACCGGAACGGTGATCGGGCAAGCCCCGCAGCATTTGGCGCGCCAAAAATCCAAAGGGGGCGTGGTCATCGGCGACCGGAACGTCTTCCGGGAATACGCCACGGTGCATCGTTCCATCGAGGATCATCAATCGACTGTCATTGGAAACGATAATTTTTTGATGGGATTTTCCCACGTGGGCCACGATTGTGTTCTTGGGAACCGGAATGTCATTGCCAACGGAGCCCTTTTGGCAGGCCATGGGGCGGTCGCCGATCAAGTTTTTATTTCCGGATATGCCGTTGTTCATCAATTTGTGCGCGTGGGCCGGTTGTCTGTGATCGGGGGCCTGAGCCGGGTGCTGCAGGATGTCCCGCCCTTTATGCTGCTCAAAGGAGACGGCGAAATCTATTCGCTCAATCTGGCGGGGTTGAAGCGCGCGGAGATTCCACTGCCGGTACGGGCCCAGCTCAAGCAGGCCTTTAAGACGCTTTTTTACAGCGGCCGCAGCTTGCCTGCGGGACTGGGCCTCCTGGAAAAAATACCCCAGCCGAGCAAGGAGCTCACCGAATTGATCCATTTTCTCAACAACTCCAAGCGCGGTTTTTGCTGGGCGCATGATCGGCGCGGCCAGCGCCGGGACGGAGAGGAAACTTCTGATTTTGGAGAGACGGCTTTGGATTCTCCTTGACCGAAGGACCCCTTTGTGAGGTAATATTGCAAATAAGGAGCACCTTTAAATCCGGCCCCGTGAGGTCGGAAAGGCGGAAAGCATGTCTCTTGAAACACCCTTCCAAATAAAGAACCAGGTCTTCGACGCCGACGCCATTCGTCGCGCCATTGCCCGTATTGCCCATGAGATTTTAGAGCACCACGAAGGCTCGGACCGTTTGGCCTTGGTTGGAATCCGCACCCGCGGAGCCGTCTTGGCGCAGCGCCTGGGCAGGGCAATCGCAGAAATTGACGGGGTCGAGCTTCCGGTCGGGGCGCTGGACATTACCCTCTACCGCGACGATTTAACGACGATCGGCCCCAATCCGGTTGTCCACCAGACAGAAATTCCGTTCGAGCTTTCCGATCATAAAATTGTTCTCGTCGACGACGTCCTTTTTACGGGACGCACCGTCCGGGCCGCCCTGGACGCCATGGTTGCCTATGGCCGGCCGGCCACCATTCGCTTGGCGGTCCTGGTCGATCGAGGCCATCGCGAATTGCCGATCCGCCCCGATTTCGTGGGGAAAAATCTGCCGACTTCTCCGGAAGAGCTTGTCATTGTCCGGCTGACGGAAACGGATGGCGTTGATGAAGTGGTCATCGGGGTTGCGGAAGGAGGGTTGCCCAAGTGACACCCCCCACCCCCCAATGGATCCATAAAGATCTGATCGGTTTGGAGCATCTGACCGCCGAGGAAATCACCCTCCTTTTGCATCAGGCCAAGGCCTTTAAAGAAATCTCATTGCGGCCCATCAAAAAGGTCCCGGCCTTGCAGGGACGCACCGTCGTTCTCTTTTTCTGGGAACCGTCGACCCGCACGCGAACTTCCTTTGAGCTGGCCGCAAAGCGCCTGAGCGCCGACATCCTCAACATTCAATCCTCCTCGACGAGCTTGACGAAAGGGGAGACGATCAAAGACACCGCGCGCAACATTGAAGCGATGAAAGTGGACATCTTGGTGATTCGTCATCCAATCAGCGGCGTGCCCTCCATGGTCGCTCGGACCATTGGTCCGAGCGTGGTCAATGCTGGAGATGGCTCCCATGAGCATCCAACCCAAGCTTTGGTTGATTTATACACTATTTTGGATAAGAAAACCCAAATTAAAGGTCTAAATGTATCCATAGTGGGGGATATTGCCCATTCTCGGGTTGCCCGATCAAACATCTGGGGGCTCACAAAGCTGGGGGCCAGGGTCACTTTGTGCGGGCCGCCGACGCTGATGCCAAAAG
>JACQQZ010000162.1 GCA_016206755.1 Candidatus Omnitrophota bacterium | reverse complement strand
TCAGCTGGACGTGGCGGATGGCGTACAAGCCGACTGCGCGAAAACTCAAAAGGTAGATGAAGAGAATCAGCCCCAAGGGCCTCACGTACCAATCCTGCGGGGGGATCGGGTGCTTCAGCGGGACGATTTGAAAATGAAACCGGAGACCGTAGGCCGCCCAAAAAGCGCCGGCCACCCCGATCATGTCGCTCAATGCCAGCGCCCATTGGCGCAGGATGAGAATACGCGAGGAGGACATTCTATCGGGCGCCCGCCGGCTTGACCTGTTGAAAATACCGCCGGAAGACCTCCGCGACGTAATCCATGTCTTCCCGGACCAATCCTTGATGGCAGCCGATGTAGAAACCTTGGGCATTGATCTGCCGGGCGACCGGATAGTTCTCTTCAAGCGGACCGAAAATCTTCCGGTAAAATGGTTGGTTGAGCAGCGGCATCATGTAGCGCGTCTCGATTCCGCGGGACTCGAGGTGATTCAAAAAGATGTCGCGTTCGATGCCTGCGCGTAAAACGACGGGGTACATCATGAAGGCGTGCTCGTGTCCCGCCGGAACTGTCGGGAGCTGAAGATGCCCGGCCAGGGGTTGCAGCACGCGCGTGAGATAAGCCGCATTTTCCTTTCGCGCTTTCATCATGGCGTCTTTCTCCTCCAGGGCCGCCAGCCCCAAAGCGCCCTCCAGCTCGGTGGCGCGGTAGCTGTATCCCATGCGAACCATCGAGAAACGGCGTTGGATCATTTGAATTCTAAAATCGTCGCTGCGGATCTTGTCGTCATCGTCAATGGAAAGATAAATGGAGTCGCGGCCGTGGGCCATGATGCTGCGGCAGAGCATGCCCAATTCCGCATCGCGGGCGGTCACCAGCCCTCCCACGCCGGTGACCAAAAGATGCGCGACGTAGGTTGAAAAACATCCCAGCGCCCCGAAAGAACCGACCTTTTTCCCGTGGTAACGCACAAACATCGTCTCGCAAGAGTCCTCGAGCACTTCCAGACGATGCTTCTTCGCAAAATCCAGAATCGGATCCATGTCGCAGGGCAAGCCGAAGAGATGCGCGGGGAGAATCGCCCGGGTTCTGGGGGTGAGATGTTTTTCCAATTGCGCCGGATCGATGTTGTAGGTAGCCGGATGCGGATCGACAAAAACGGGACGCATCTGATTTTGCAAAACGATGTTGGAGGTGGCAATCCACGTGATGGCTGGAACCAGGACCTCGTCCCCATCCTTCCAGCCGTGACGAACTTTGAGCGCGGCCAGGGCGATTTGGAGGGCGCTGGTTCCGCTGTTGCACATGACGGCGTCCGCGCAATCGTGCTCTGCGGCGAACGCTTTTTCAAACCGGCGGATGTACGGCCCGGTGGAAAGGCGGTTGGAGTCGAGCACGTCATTGACGTAGCGTTTGGCCGTTGCGCTGACTTTCAGATACCCCAGCTCCACTTTACGCATGAACTCCTCCGCAGTTTAAAACGCCTTGATACCAGGCGATGGTGCGGCGAAGGCCTTCCTGGAGAGAAACGCGGGCGCGAAATCCAACGAGCTGTTCCGATTTGCCGGTGTCGCAATTCCGGCGCGGTTGCCCGGAAGGTTTGGATCTGTCAAAAACAATCTCCGGATTTTTGCCGCTGATCTCGACGATCAGGTGGATCAGATCCCGAATGGATATTTCTTCCCGCGTGCCCAAATTGACCGGGTCCGGCAAGCGATGGCGCTGGGCGGCTTCCAGGATGCCTCGCGCGAAATCGTCCACATACAGAAAGGCCCGCGTTTGTTCCCCGCCGCCCCAGACCACCACCGGGTCCTCCCCTTCCAGGACGCGACGGATCAGCGCCGGAATCACGTGCGAGGTGGCCGTATCAAAATGATCGCGGGGGCCGTAGGCGTTGTAGGGGCGAACGACTCCGATTTCCATTTTGTATTCTTCGGCGTAAAGGCGCGCCTGGATCTCCAGCATCCGCTTGGACCAGCCGTAACCCAGGTTGGACGGTTCCGGATCCCCCCGGAAACCTTCCGATTCCGGGGTTGGAATGATGCAGTCCCGCGGATAAACGCAAGCCGTGCTGACCGCTTCAAAGCGCGTCACGCCGGCCAACCGCGCCGCTTCCAGCACTTGGATGTTGATCATGGAATTTTTATAAAACATCTCCGCCGGATGCGCTTGGTTGTGGCTGACCCCGGCCACGCGGGCCGCCAAGTGAATGACGATGTCGTGACCTCTGAAAATTTGAGAGGCGGCTTCCACGTTTCTTAAATCCACGGATTGGATCTGAATCCTGCCCCGGACTTCTCTGAGGTTTTCAAGCTTTCCCCGGCTGATGTTGTCCACCACGGTGACATGGGCTTCTTGGGCCACCAGCTGCTCCACCATGTGGCTTCCGATAAAACCGGATCCTCCGGTGACGACCACCCGTTGCCCTTTCCAGAATACACTCATGAAAATTTCTCCATTTCTTGAAGAACGGCCTGGTGAAATTGTCCAGAAAAATGACGGCGGTCAAAGCGCCGCGCGTTGCGCCGCAGCAGGGCCGTGTCCCAGACAATCGTTTCACAGCGTCCCACGGCATCCATCAAAGATTCGGCTGTTTGCGCTGTGAACAAAACTCCCGTTTGCCCATCGATGATCGTTTCGCCGGCCCCGCCTGCGGCATACGCAATGACCGGACAACCGGTTGCCTGGGCCTCAACGGCGGCAATTCCAAAATCTTCCTCTTGGGGGCAGATCAAGGCGCGTGAGCAGGCGTACCAGGCCCGGAGCGCTTCCGTGGATTGGGGCCCGGCCCAACGGATGTGCCGCGAAGAAATTTTTCGCAGCCGCCGCTCCTCCGGACCCACCCCGACGATCACCAGCGGTTTTCCGAGGCGATTGAACGCCTCGATGGCCAGCTCCGTTTTTTTGTAAGGAACCAAGGCGGCAACCAGCAAGTAGTGGTCTGCCGGTTTTCTCGAAACGGATTCGAAGGCATCGCAGTCGACGGGCGGGTAGATCAGGCGGGAGGGCCGTTCGTAATATTTCTCGATGCGGATTTGGATTGCTTTGGAGATGGCATAAAACGCGTGAACGCGCGGGGCCGTGGCTTTGTCCCACCGTCGAAGCTGCCGCATGAGCAATGCCTGGGGCGACCCGCGCCGGAGCGCGGCGCTTCCAAAATAGATGCCGGGAAAAACCCAGGCGACCCGCATCGGGGTCAGGCAATAGCAAATGTGCAGCGCCTTTCCGGTGCGGACCCCTTTGGCGACGGTGTGGCTGATGCTGATGACAACGTCGTAGCCGTCGAAAGAAAAACGTTCAATCGTCCAGGGAAACAGCGGCAACGCGTAGCGGAAGTGGCGCCTGAAAGGAAGACGCTGCAGCCAGGAGGTTCGCTTGATGCGCCCGCGAATTTTTGAAGGCAGAATTTTTGGATCGGCGATGAGCGTGAAAATGTCGGCTTGCGGATACAGGTCCGCCAAAGTTTCGAGGACCTTTTCCCCGCCCCGCCAGCTCACCAGCCAATCATGAACGATGGCGATCCGCGGAGAGGAGGGACCGGAAAATTTGGAGGTGGCCGGCTGCTGACTTTTTCCAAGTATAGGCCCCGGCGCGTTTTCGGCCCAATTCTGCGAGATTCCGTCGACGGTCATCATCAAACAATACATTATAGAGCCCGTCGCTCCAGGCGTCAACATCGTCGGGACCGATGGTAACTCCAGCATTTCCAATCAGTTCTGTTAAGGCCGGGATCTGCGAGGCCACCACCGGCAGTCCGTTGGCCATGGCTTCCAAAGCGGGCAGTCCAAATCCCTCTTGGTAGGAAGGCATGGCCAGCACCGAGGCCGCTTGATAAAAAGCAGGCAATTCTTCGTCGGGGACATCTGCAATCCACCGGCGCTGGTTTCGCAGGCATTCAGCGGCGGCCGGCTCGATCGGAAATCGATACCCATCCGGCTTTTGCCCGATCATGACCAACTGGTGCGGAGCCCCTCTTCGTTTTAGTTCTGAAAAAGCCCGCAGCAGGGTTTCCGGATTTTTGTGAGGCCGGATGGCGGAAACCCAAAGGATGAAGGGGGTTTTGACCTGATGGCGCGCACGCGCCTCTTGGATTTTTCCTTGTCCCAGCGGCTGGAACACCGACGGGTGCACGCCATGGGGAATGACGGTCACGCGGGAAAAAGGCGTTTTTGTGTATTCGCAGAACTCTTGCTTCGTCGCTTCGGAAACGGCGATAATCGCCGACGATTTTTTGCGAATCTGCCCCAGCATCCAGCGCATGTAGGGACGCGCGAGGCGGCTGCGCGTCTGCTCCGGCATTTTGATTGGAATCAGATCGTGAATGGTGACGGCGAGCCGCCCTGTCCACCGCAGCGGGATGTTGAAGTGCGGGCTGTGCAGAAGTTCCGAGCGATCGGTCTGGGGGGGCGGCAGCATCTGTTCCCGAACGCTGTAGATCGGCGCAGAATAGGATCGATGCGACGCTTGGGGATGATGCAGAGATCGGTTCGGCCAGCCCAGAAGACACAGGTGCTTTTCGGACTCTTCCTCAAGCAGAGCTTCCGTCAGGCGTCGGATGTACGTTCCGATGCCGCCGTGAAATGCCATGCGCGCATCCATGCTCCAGGAAAGCCGAGGCCGGCTCATGAGATTTGGTAAACGTCCGCTTCAGGAAACGCTTGAACCTTGTTGAGTCCTGGAATTTTGTCCGGGGGCGGCGGGAGCGACTCCTCCGGATGACGTTGCGGCACTTGATAATGCACGCCGAACACCTCAATCTGTTTCGGGCGCCGGGGCATCTGTTTGTAGAGATCACGATGGACGATGACGTAGCGCACCCCCCGCCCTTTTAAGTTTCGAACGGTTTTTTCCGACATCAGATCAACGGAATCAGGACGCGGGGAGCTTTTTGCATGGTTCGGTTCATAGCCCCCATTGATCATCGGCTTGCCATGGATGCGTTGATAAAAAAGATACTCTGCGTGAATGGAGCGGTCGCTGCCCACGTACGGATATTCTGCGATGACGGTCCCCGGGGGTTGATCTTTAAGCCAGGCGTAAACGGGCGGGGTTTCTCCGATGGCCCGCAGCGGCATGACCAGCGCGTATTCAAAAATCATGATCGCACTTAAAAGAAGCGCCGCCGGGCGATTTTTTTGAAAGAGCTTTGTCCAAGCGATCCCTGCCAGGGCTGCAGCAGCCAGCAAGACCAGCAGTCCGAATCGGGCATAGACGCGAAACGGCAGATTCAACAACCGGTGCACCCACCAAGAAGGAAAATAGAGAGCGAATTTCGAGAGGATCTGGTCATTTTCAATGGTGAATGAACCGATCGGGATGAACGGAGGGCCTGAGAACCAGAGGGATGTTAACCCCAAGCCGGCAAAAAGCCCGATGCCCAAGCGCACCTTTGAATCGATCGTTTTCGAGCGAATACCGAGGAGAATGGCGGACATCGCCAACCCGATGACCGCGTATCCTAAAAATAAAGTTTGCTCGATGACATTGCTGCCGTACAGGTGCGATTGCGCAAAGGCCTTGGCCCAATTTCCGAAAAACGGATGATGAACGGAGGGAAGAAAATAGTCCCAAGGTTTGGCGCAGTACACAAAGAGGTGCTTGATGGGCCATCCGTACTGCATCTGGAATGATAGGGATTGGTTTTGTCCGGCGGCGCGCGACGCAAACGGCGCATACCACAATGGCAGGTACCACGCCAAAACCACCGCCGCGCCTCCCAAAGTCGCAAGGGCGCTCCATCTTAAAAACTCATCGCGGGTTTTTTTGTCGGTCTGCGCCGCCCAAAGTCCGATCCAGAAAACCAAAGATGCGACAGCGTACAGATAACCGTAATAAGCGGTCGTCAGAACAATGAGCGCGGAGCAAGCGGCCGGAACCGCCGCCCTTTTCCAGGACGGAGATTTTGACAGCCACACCCAGGCCCAGAGTCCCAGCGGGAGCCATTGGATGGAGGCCAAGGTGATTTGAATGGATCGGGCGAAGTGGTACGGGGCGCATGCATAGACAACCCCGCCGACGATGGCCGCC
>JACQQZ010000165.1 GCA_016206755.1 Candidatus Omnitrophota bacterium | reverse complement strand
CTTCACGGGCATACCGCGATGAGCTGTACGCGGCTTCCGTCAACCCGCTCTCGCTTTTCCTTCAGCAGTACCCGCATTCACAAAATGCCCCTGAAGCGCATTTCATGCTCGGCCGCGCTTTCTTCGAACTGGGACAATACTCCGAAGCCCTCGTAGAGCTCAAGCAAGCGCTGGGTCCCGAAGGCAGCCCTCAAGCCGCTGACATTCTCTACTGGCTGGGAGAGGCGTTCCTCAAAAGCAAAGATTATGATTCCGCTCGAAATTATTTCCGGCAATTGATCGAATTGTTTCCCGCATCTTCCTACGCGCCTTTTGCGCTTTATTCCATCGCCTGGTCTTCATGGGACGCAGGCCGCTGGGAAGAAGCGCTGATCGCTTTCCAAAAACTCATCGAGAAATTCCCGGACGATCCGCTGCGCATTGAGGGGCAATTCCGGGCAGGGGAGTGCTTGGCCCGGCTGAATCGAAATACGGAAGCCATCAAACTTCTCAACGATTTTATCGTTCAATTCCCAGTCACCAAATATGTTCCGCAGGCCTACTACCTGCTCGGGGAAGCGCTGACCCAGGAACGAAAACCGCTGGAAGCGGTGGGGGCTTACCGCAAAGCCGCCGGTGTGGCCCAACACGGCCCTTGGGCGCCTCTCGCGCAAACAGCCATCGGAATGACATTCTTCTCCATGAAACGGTACCCGGAAAGCATCGAGGCCTTTCACGACTATCTGGAGCACACCCCGCGCGGCCCGGAGCATGACCGCGTGCGCTTCCACCTGGCACGGGCCCTGACGCTGGCGGGCCGCCCCCAGGAAGCGATCGGCTATTTTACGCAGCTGGCCCAACAAGTTCCCGACAGTCCCTGGGCGGACGATGCCCTGTACTGGAGAGGAGAGCTTTGGTACAGCCAAGGTCTCTTGGCGGAATCGGCGGCAAGCTTCGTGCAGCTGCTGGACCGGTATCCCTCTTCGGATTTGACGGGAGAAACTTTTTATGGACTCGGATGGGCGCAGATGAAGCTCAACAACTCCAAAGCTGCGCTGGAAGCATTCGAGTCGGCCGCCGAAAAGAGCCGGAACATCAACCAGCGCTCCAGCGCATCGGCCCAGGCAGGGGATCTGCTGCTGCAACAAAAGAAATATGAGCAAGCCCTGGGGCATTACGACCGCATCCTCAAAGAATCTCCCGGAGGTCCTTATGCCGATTATGCCCAATACCAAATCGGCGGAACGCTGACTCAACTGGGCCGCGCGGAAGCCGCCAGGATGGCTTACGAAGCGCTTTTGGCGCGGTATCCGCGCAGCCGGCTGGCCACGCACGCGCTCTACCAGGCCGGGCTTCTTGATTTTCAAAGCGGAAATCTCGACGATGCCCGGGCCCATTTTCAGGCCGTCCTAAAAAGCCCCGAAATCCAGGCGCCCCTCTTGCGCGAGGCGAGGTACCAATTGGGAAACGTCATGCTCCAGATGGGACAGCCCGAAGCCGCCACCAGAGTCTTCCGGGAAATTATACGGGAAACTCCCGCGCGGGAAGATCTGTCGCGGCTGGCCCTGTATCGGCTGGGCTGGTCTTTGTACCGGCAGGGGAAAATTCCGGAAGCGCTCAAAACATTCGAAGAATATCTGACGGAATTTCCGAATTCAGAAGTGGCGGCGGAGCTGACGGTCTGGCTGGCCCAATATCATTTTCAGCGGGGCGAGGCGGCGCGCGCATTGCAGCTGCTCACAAAAATGATGGGGCATTTCCAACAGCATCCGTCTCTGCCGGAATTGGAATTCTGGAGGGGGCGGATTCTTTTGTCTTTGGGCCAGCGCAAAGAGGGCCTGGAAATTTTCTACGCATTGATTCAATCCCACCCGGATCATCCTCAGGCGCTGGAAGCGCTTCGCGCCGTGGTCGAAGCTTCCCAGCACGAATCCAATCCGGCCGACATCGTTCGATTTCTCACGACCACCGCCGAAAGCACGGCTTCGGCAGAACTCCGGCGCAGCTGCTGGGAAAATCTGGGAAACCTCCTCAAGATGCAAGGACAGCATGATCAGGCCATCCCTTATTTTCGCCGAGCCATGGAAAGCGGGCCCCCCGAGAAATCTTTAGGGGCCCAGTATCAAATTGCCGGTTGCTACGAGGAATCCGGACGTTACGAACAGGCCGTGATGGAATATCTCAAGCTCGCTTACATGACGGAAGATTCCATGTGGCAATCCAAAGCGCAGTGGCGCGGCGCCGAACTTTCCGAACGCTTGGGACGCCTGCAAGACGCCGCGCGCCTCTACGAAGCCATCTCGGCAAGGAACATGCCGGAATCTCAAGCAGCCCAAGAACGGCTGCAACGGCTTCGATCGCGCCTGGAGGCATCTTCATGAGCCATCCGATTTGGGAAATTTTGGCATCGGCAGGTCCCGTGGTCTGGCCCCTGCTGGCGTGCTCCATCCTTTTGACGGCCATTGTCGTCGAACGGATCCTGTCTTACCGCCGCACGCAGATGAACGTTCGAAAATTCATGGGTGAAATTTCCGAAGCCGTTAAACGCAACAAAATGGCCGAGGCGTTGGCTCTGTGCGACCAGCACGAAAGCCCCATCGCCCGAATGGTTCGCGTGGGGTTGACCTCTTACGGAAAACCCCGGGAAGAGATTCGCGAAGCCATCGAAGAAGCCGGCTTCCGGGAAACACCGCTGCTTGAAAAGAATCTGACCACGCTGGCCACCTTGGGTCATGTCGCGCCCTTGCTGGGACTGCTGGGAACCCTGCTGGGCCTCATCCGGGCGTTTTACATCATGCACGCGCGCGCCAACGCGCTCCTGCCCGTCGGTCCGGGGGATGTGGCGCAAGGAATCTGGCAAGCGTTGCTGACCACCACGTTCGGGCTCATGATCGCCATCCCAGCCGTCGTCGCTTACAATTATTTTGTTCGAAAATACCAGCGCATTCTCTGGGGAATGGAGGTGGCCGCCGCTGATTTGGTGCGGCTGCTGGCCGGAGAGAATCCCGCATGAAGACGCTTCCGAAGTTGACGGGGCTGCCGCCGGCGATCTGGCCGGAAATGGCCTGCGTCCCGT
>JACQQZ010000164.1 GCA_016206755.1 Candidatus Omnitrophota bacterium | reverse complement strand
TGATGGTCGTGGCCCTGGCGGGGTGGTTCATCCTGGGGCTCGTGTATGTCGTTCAAGAACGCCTCTGGGAGAACCGCCGCCGCACGGTGGAGATTTTAGTTTTCTCCGCCGGATGCCTGGGAGTTATGTCTGCGTGCAATGCGTTTTGGATCGTTCCGCAGGCTTACGTCAACCAAACGAAAGTGGCCATGCCGGCATTTTCGGCGGAAGCCATCGCCACGACGCGAAGCTGGTTGGCGGGAATCAGCTCAAGTACGAGCTTCAGCAATGTGGTGCGCATGCAAGGGGACTGGACCTGGTATCAAGGATGGTACGAACCGTACCGGGTTTATGCACGCGCCTATTTGTCCCATCCGCTGCTGATCTTTTTGGGCTGGGCGATTCCGGCCATGGTGCTTTTGGGCGCATGGCGCGGGACGCTTCGCTACCGCGCCGCGTGGATTCTCATGGCCGTGGCGGGGGTGGTGCTGGGGATGGGCACCCATCCGCCGTTCGGGGTTGTCTACAGTTGGATGGTGGATCGCATTCCTTATTTCTGGGTGTTTCGGAGTCCGTGGTTCAAATTCACGCTGCTGACCTGCGTGGGATACGCCGTTTTGTTCGGACAAGGGGTCGTCGAGCTCAGGCGCCGGGCCGCACGCCTTCTTTCGGGAGCGCCCTTGCGGCGCCGGGCGCCGTGGGCCGCTGCGGGTGTCGTTGCCGTTTGCGTCGCCAACATGGGCTATGCATTTCCGGTCACTTTCGGGCAAATGCATCCGAGGCCGGCCGAACGAACGAAACTCAAGCCGGCCCATGCCGCTTTTCCGCCTTACGTCAGCGCAGCCGCCCGGTGGCTCCGTTCCCAGGAGGGCTTTTTCCGGATCCTGATGCTGCCGGCGCACGTGAACGGGGTTTCCGTTTATTTTTGGGGGTTGGGAAGCACCACCCCGGCGCTTTACCCGTTTACCCCCCGGCCGGTTCTATTTCAAGCCATCCCCTCGACGCTGGATTTTGGAAATCGCCTGGCCGGCCTCTTTTGCCAGGCGCTCTACGGTCCGTTGACTTACAACGCAACGGCAATTCCGCAACGGCTCGGGGCGCGCTTCCTCATCCATGAAAAAGATTTCGAGTACGATTATTTTGAAAGCGGCCCGGGCTACCCGATGCAGGGAGACACCCCCGAATTCGTGGCTGAGCGGATCCGGCGGCAGAGGAACCTGGAGCGGGAAACATCTTTCGGAGAATGGGACATCTACCGGATTCCAAATCCGATGCCCCGCCTGGACATCGCCCGGCGCGTGGCCGTCGTCCACGGCCCCCTGGAGGCCTGGATCCCGATTTCGGAAACGGCCCTGCCGGGGCCCGGCCGGTCCCTGGTTTTCCTGGACGGCATCGAAGATGCCATGGAGGAATCAACCCTCCAAAAATTGGAAGCGTTGCAGATGGTCGATGCCGTGGTCTGCCATGGGGCGCTCAACGATGCGGGAAAGAAGAAAGTGGAGCGGCAATTGGGCGGCAGTCCCAAGTCGTTGTTCCTGTTTCAAACAACGGAATTTTTCGACCATCGCGTTCGCAACGATCCGGCCGTGCGCATCCCGATGACGCAGGCCGTTTGGGTGGACGCCGATTCGCCGGTCCGGCCCGATTCGCAGGGCGTGGCCTGGAGATGGATGAAAGCGGAAAAGGGGGACGCCACCGTGCATCTGCTGCTCAAAAACGGCGCCGCGCATCCTCAATCCGTCAATTTACAATGGACCGTTTATTCGACCCGCCGCATGCGCGATCTCTTTGTCTACATCAAGGGGGACCTGAAGAAAACGTTCAAATTGGAAGCGGATCAGCCCCAAACGATTGTTCTGCACAACATCGTTTTGGAGCCCGGAGAAACCCCCCTCCGGTTTTATTCTCCGTATGAATGGGACATCACGGACGGCGAACGGGTTTGTTTTGCATTTCAAGAAGATTCGTTTTTGATGGGCAAGCTGACGGATGCCGGGCAGGTTTGGGTTCCGCGGGAAGGGCGGTATGCGTTGACCGTCACGCCGCAGCCGATCCCGGAGAAATTGGCCGATCCACCGGCCATGACGCTTCAGGGCCGGAGGATGGATTTGAAAATTTCACCGGATGGCCATGCCTATACGGCAGGGACAGTCGCCCTGGCTTCCGGAGACGTTTCCGTTGAGGTGGATCAAACCGGCGCCGGAATGCATTACCGGATCGGACTGACACAGCAACAGGCGCCCCTGGACGCAACCGCCGGGGGCATCGATGCGCGATTTGAAACGGTCAATCCGGTTTTGCATCGGGTTGATTTGAAAACATCCGGGCCTTGCCTGATTGTTTTTCGGGAGTCCTACTTTCCATTCTGGAACGCCAGAGTTTCCGGGGGGGATCTGCTGAAAGACAGAGTCATCGCCGACGGCATCGGCAACGGTTTTCTCATGGAGCATCCCGGCTCCGCCCGCGTCGAAATTTTTTATACGGTCCAGGACAAGTTTCGCCTGGGTCTGAAAATTGCGCTCATCTCGACGGGGCTTGCGCTGCTCGGGTGCATGGCTTGCGGGTGGCGGGCGGCCCGCAAATCATGAGCTCCATTTTTGGGGCGGCCGCCGGCATCGGCGTGGCCTGCCTCAGCTTTCTGATTCAGATCCGGCCCCGCCTGAAAAACCGCGACTTCGGGGTTGATTCCTGGCGCCATCTTGACGAAGCCGATGTCTTCAGAAGAAACCGCCGGAAGCTTGGGGCAACTCCCGGGCGCTATCTGATCGAGAAGCCGACCGATTACCCGCCTCTGATCCGCCTGGTGCTGAGCATCATTCCGAAAAAAACGCTCGAAAAATATGAATGGACGGTTGCGCCCGCGTTCGATGCGATTCAAAACATTCTCCTGTTTGCCGTGGTGTGGTCCTGGACGCGCCGACTCGATGTGGCCGTGCCGGCTCAGTTGATGTACTGTTTGAGCCCATTGGTCATCATGGAGAACTCCAATCTGACCACGCGATCGTTCGCCTGCCTGCTGTTTGTCTGCGGCTGGCTGCCTTTGGTGATTCATCTGAATGGAGGTCCAATCGGATGGCTGGCTGTGGGCGTCTTTTTCTTCGGGCTTTTGTTCTTGGCGCATCGCCTGGCGATC
>JACQQZ010000159.1 GCA_016206755.1 Candidatus Omnitrophota bacterium | reverse complement strand
GTTCTCGGGTTTACTCGGCTCGGCGTAAAGGTCCTTCCTTAGGAGGCCACGTTGGATCTTGACAACGCGGTCATCCATGTGAGTATACCTCATTCCTTGCATTAGGAAAGAGTATAAACTAAAATTATCTAGGGTTAACGAGGACTAGTCACACGCCCTGGCGGGCCATGTTCTCAAGAATCTCGACGCGGCGCTCAACGGGAGGGTGGGTGCTGAACATGTTCATCAAGCTGCGGCCTGTGAGAGGATTGACGATAAAAAGATGGGCGGTGGCCGGGTTCGCATCCATCGGAACGCGGGACGCGGCCTGATGAATTTTGCGCAGAGCGTTGGCCAACGCCAACGGCTTGTGGCACATTTTTGCGCCGGACGCATCGGCCTGGTATTCGCGAGAACGGGAAATGGCTATTTGAATGAGCATCGCGGCAATGGGCGCCACAATGGCGATCACCAACATCAAGGCCAGTTGCGCCCCGCCGCTGTTGTTGCGGTTATCCCGGCGATGCCCTCCAAACATAGCTCCCCACTGCGCCATGCGTGCCAGCATATAAATGGCGCCTGCAATCGCAGCGGCAATCGTGCTGATCAGCACATCGCGGTTTTGAACATGGGAAAGCTCGTGGGCGAGCACGCCTTCCAGCTCTTCCCACGTTAAGACTTTCAGGATGCCGTCGGTCACCGCAACAGCGGCATGATTGGGGCTGCGGCCGGTGGCGAACGCATTGGGAGTTTCCGTCGGGATCCGGTAAAGGCGGGGCATCGGCATCTGGGCCTGTTGGGCCAAGGTGCGCACGATGCGGTGAAGCTCCGGCAGCTCAGCTTCCGCCACCGGCTTGGCCCGGTACATCATCAGGACGATCTTGTCCGAAAACCAATAGCTGACGAAATTCATCGCCAACGCGAAGATAAAAGCCACCATCATCCCCTGCTGGCCGCCGAGCAAATGCCCGATGCCGACCAGCAAAAGGGTCAACAGCACCAAAAACAGAGTCGTTTTGAGCGTATTCATGGGAAGAGCCCAATTATACCATGACGGAAAAATGTGTCAACGGAAAGCAGCTTTGGCGCGCCGGACAAAACGCCGTATTTTTTCGGGATCTTTGAGGCCCGGAGATTTCTCAACCCCGCTGGAAACATCAACGGCGCGCGGTTGAACGCGGCGGATGGCTTGGGCGACATTTTTGGGGGTCAACCCTCCGGAAAGAATCAGCGGAATTTTAAAACGCTTTGCCTGGACGGCCAGTTTCCAATTGAGCGCCCGCCCTGTGCCCCCGGAAACGCCGCGAACATACGCATCCAGCAAAATGGCATCCACGGCATCATCGTACCGGGGAATTTTTTTAATATCGGCGAGCTTCGAAACACGGAACGCTTTTACGATTGACCCGCCAAATTTCGACCGCAGACTTTTGCAGTAGGCGGGAGATTCTTTGCCATGCATCTGCAGCGAATCCAATCGGCAGCTCTGAGCGATTCGCAGAACTTCTCTCAGGGGGGCGTCAACAAAAACACCGGCTTTGGCAATGCGGGCCCCGGCCGCTTTGGCAATGCGGGCGGCAGACGCGGGCGAGATGAAACGAGGGCTTGCCTTGGCGAATACCAATCCGATGGCATCTGCTCCGGCAGCAGCCGCCGCGCGCGCATCCGCCGCCCGTGTTATCCCGCAAATTTTCACTTGTACATTTTTCATGGGCACAACCAAAATCTACCGCTCGCTGTTGCTCGGGGCACCCACCGAGCACCGCTCGATTTTCCCCTGCGAGGAAAATCTTCGCTACGGACAGCGGCCTCGCTCTCCCTCGTGCTTCGCACTCGGGAACCGTGCCCGCGAGGCCTAGTCAGTTGCTCTTGTGGGTTAGCCCCTTCGCCGCGAGCGGGTGACGCAGCCAGAGCCCTTGCCGCCGCGCGCAGTTTTCCGAGCACGGCCGGCGAGGTGGCTGCGGCAGGACCCGCGAGCAGCCTCAATGCCCCATGACCTCGCGGACTTTTTCTCGAACGTCGGCGGCGGACATAAACGCCTCGCCGATCAACACCGCGTTGACTCCCAAAGATTTGACGTACATCACATCTTCGTGGGATTTGAGCCCGCTTTCGGCAACCACCAGATGGCCCTTGGGGATGTGGCGGATGATGCGGGCCGTTGTTTCTTTATCGACCTTAAAGGTATGCAGATCCCGATTGTTGATGCCGATGATCTTGGCGTGCGCCTGCAGCGCTTTTTGCAGATCTTCCTCGCTGTGAACCTCCACCACCGCAGCCATGCCCAGATTTTCCACGATTTCCAGAAAAATCTGAACTTCTTCAACGCTGAGAAGATCGGTGATCAGCAAGACGGCGTCCGCCCCCGCGACGGCGCTCTCGTAAAGCTGGTAAGCATCAATGATGAAATCTTTGCGCAAGACCGGCAGGCCGCTGACAGCGCGCACTTGAGCCAAATAGCCGAGGTGCCCGTTGAAAAAACGCTCGTCGGTCAGAACCGAAAGGGCCTGCGCGCCGGCTGCCTGATAAATCTGGGCAATCTGAACCGGATCGGCTTCCGGGCGAATGATACCCGCCGAAGGCGATGACTGCTTGATCTCGGCAATCAAGTTGATGTGGTGAAGCCGCCCGACGGCATCCTTGAAATTGCGGCGGGGCTTGAGCGTCTGGGCGCGCTCTTTGAGGACTTCCAGCGGCCGGACCTCTTTGGCCAAAGCCACCTCTTGGCGCTTGTGCTCGATGATTTGAGCCAGCATGCTCATGGGTGCGTCGCCTTGACCAACGCCTCCAACTTCTCAGCGACGCGGCCCTTTCGAAGCGTTTCTTGCGCCAAACGAATTCCGCCCCGAACAGTCGCGGTCTTGCCGCACAGATACAGCGCGCAGCCCGCATTCAAAGCTGCGGCGTCTCTGTAGTCGGCAACATCGGAAGCGCCTTGAATGACCTTCAAGGCAATCGCGCGGGATTCTTCAATGCTGCGCGATTGAAGATGGCTCAGCGGAACACGAAATAGTCCAAACTGTTCCGGCACGACCAGGCGCGAGATGGGACGGTGGCGCTTTCCAAATTCCAACCAATGGGTTCGCCCTGTCAAACTGACCTCATCCATGCAATCGTCCATTCCATAAACAGCCACGACATGCCTGCTTCCTAATTTTTTAAGGGCCCGCCCCATCACCCCGGCCAGCCAGGGCTCAGACACTCCCACCAACTGATGAGACGCCCCGGCCGGATTCGTCAAGGGCCCCAGCAAGTTAAAGATCGTTTTAAATCCAAGCTGTTTGCGCACAGGCGCGACGTGCTTCATGGCCGGATGGAACCGCGGGGCGAACAAAAAACCAAAACCGTTTTTCTCGATGCAGCGCGCCACGATTTCCGGGCCGGGGTCGATGCCCACCCCAAGCGCTTCCAGCAGATCGGCGCTCCCGCACCGCGATGTGCTGCCGCGGTTGCCGTGTTTGGCAACGCGCACGCCCGCGCCCGCCACAATCAGCGCGGCAACGGTGGAGATGTTGAACGTCTCCAGGCGATCTCCCCCGGTGCCGCAGGTGTCGACCACGATGCCGGGGCGGATTTTGACCTTGAGCGATTTTGAGCGCATGGCGCGGGCCGCTCCGACCAACTCCTCCGTGGTGGCCCCGCGCGTGAGCTCACGCTCGTGCCATGCCGTCAAAATTTCGGCCATGGCTTCTGCGGAACAGTCGCCGGACATAAAAACTGCAATGATTTTTTCGGCGTCCTGCGCCGTCAGGTACCGGCCATTTTTTAGGGCTGAGACAAAAGGTTGCAAAGAGTCAGTCATGAGAAATCAAAGGGAGAGGAAATTTTTCAAGAGCTGCTTGCCGGAATGGGTCAGGATCGACTCGGGGTGAAATTGGACGCCGTAGACCGGCAACTTTCTATGCTGGAGTCCCATCACTTCTTTCTTTTCCGCGTAAGCCGTCACTTTCAGCTCCTTCGGAAAATCTTCCAGGCGCACCACCAAAGAGTGATAGCGCGTGGCTTCAAACGGATTGGGCAGGCCTTTAAAAACGCCGGTACTGTCATGATGAATCTCGGAAGTTTTGCCGTGCATCAGGCGATAATTGCGCACGACCTTGCCGCCGTAGACTTCACCGATGCACTGATGCCCCAGGCATACGCCCAAAACAGGAACCTTGCCCGCAAAAGCCCGGATGACGTCGCAAGAGATACCGGCATCTTTCGGAGAGCCGGGCCCCGGAGAAATGACGATGCGGTCCGGATGCAGGGCGGCCACTTCTTTCACGGTGGCCTGATCGTTGCGCAGGACGACAAGCTCCTGCCCCATCTCCCCCAAATACTGGACGAGATTGTAGGTGAAGGAGTCGTAGTTATCGATCATCACGATCTTTTGCTTTTTCATATTCTTCTCATAGCTCACGGGTCCTGCCGCTTCGCCACCAACGCCGACCGTGCTCGTAAAAACCTGCGCGCGGCGGCAAGGTCTCTGTGGGCGTCGCCCGCTGACTTTACTGTAATCCTTGCTCCGCCAATGCCACGGCGTGCAGCATGCCGGCGGCTTTGTTGCGCGTTTCCTGAGATTCACGGGCCGGCTGCGAATCGGCGACGATGCCGGCGCCTGCCTGGACGTAAGCGCGGCTGCCTTTGACCAAAACCGTTCGAATGGTGATGCAGGTGTCCAGATTGCCGTTAAATCCGACGTATCCGACGGCACCGGCATAGGGCCCTCGGGCGGTCGGCTCCAGCTCATTGATGATCTGCATGGC
>JACQQZ010000160.1 GCA_016206755.1 Candidatus Omnitrophota bacterium | reverse complement strand
GCCCTAGCAGCGATTCTTATTGTTCATGGATGGGAAGGGCCGTGGGGGGTCGCGGTTTGGGCGGGTGTCGTCGTTTTTGCCGTGGCGTTCGGGCTTCTCCCGGGACTCCTCTTGCAAAGGCAGGTGGTGACCCGCGACGTTGAGCGCTCCGTGGGACCGGAGCTTCGAGCTATTTTCGACCAGCTCAACAACGCTCCGGCCCAGGTCCGGATTTTTACCGTTCCGCTCTATCTGGCCAGCGCAACGGTCCATTTTACGAACTCACATGTTCGGGTATTGACGACGGACAGCTCGTACGCCCATTGGACCGATCTGACAGACCTTTTGCCCGTTCTAAAAATTTCCATGGAAGAAGTCACGCGCCGGTACCGGTTGACGCATCTGCTGATCAGCGAACGCTACGTCACGCTCGCGGAAGTTTCCGCGCAGGAAAGCGACGTCGTGCTTCGGTTGGGGCCTTTCTGCCTCATCGAGCTGCAGCGCGTCCAATCCAAAGTCATCCTCCCTATTTCATGAAACTCAACAAGAAGCGGCTCTTGATCTTGGAATGGTGTTACATGCTGGCCTTGTCTCTCATTCCGTTGATTTGGTTCAGGCATGGCCGCATGCTGGCTTCGCTGGACACGCTCCTGCCTCAAAATTGGAGCACCAATTTGGAATTTCTCCATGCCTGGAATCATCGCCTGGGAACCGGTACCATTCATCTTTTCGATCAAGCTGCCTTCCTCTTCAATTCGCTTCCTGCCTTGGTTTTGGAGAGCGGGGGATCGATGCTGTTGGCTCAGCAAGTGACCTACTGCTTCTGGTTTGCGGCTGCCGCTTGGTCCATGTATGCCATGATGGCACTGCTTTACCCTCATTCACGCATCGCCCGACTGGCAGCCGCGACGTTTTACGCCTGCAATTTTTATGTCTCACCCATTTGGATCGGATTCAACAAGCCCAACATTGCACTGTACGCCGTGCTGCCGATTTTGACGGCATGGACGCTTCATCTGTTCAGAGGAGAAAAACCGATTTGGCCCACCGTCGGTTGGATCGCAGGAGTCAGTCTTGCCGCTGCCAGCGCTGGTACCAATACGCCGATTGTCGTATTGGGAGGACTTGTAGGATTTGGCATCCTACTGTACGGAATTGCCTGGTCGATCGCGCAGCACAGGTGGAAATCGGCGCTGCGCACCGTCTGGGCCTCTGGGATTCTGTTGTTGCTGATCGCAAGTCTGCATGCTTTTTGGTGGCTGCCACAGCTCGTGAACGGTCTTTGGGGAACGGGCCACCAACCCCTGGGCGAAGCGCGCGCCCAAGCGCTTTCTTACGTGGAAGGCATCAGCCGCCATACCAGTTTTTGGAATGTGATCCGCATCCAAGGAGACTGGACTTGGTATACGGGCAACAATGAACCTTATGTTTTGCATGCCCCGGCCTATTTGACGCATCCATTCTGGATCGTCTTAAGCTGGTCTTTTGTTGCGCTGCTTGTCCTGGGCATTCTTGCTCCAAGAGTACGATGCAAAAAATTCTTTTTGTGTGTGGCCTTGCTTGGAGTGGTTTTAAGCATGGGGGCACACCCTCCGACTGGAATCTTTTTCCGATGGGCCGTGAATCATCTGCCCGGCTTTTGGATGTTTCGCTCTACTTGGTTTAAATTTATGATCTTAACGTGCTTGGGATTTGCTTTCTTGGTTGGAGTCGGTGCTGCATGGTTCGTGTCTTGGCAGAAAAAACAACGAGGAAAATGGGGGGCTGCAGCCGCAATCCTTTTTATGCTGCTGCTTTACGCTCACCCCGTTGTTACGGGAACGATTTTCCCAACGGCAGAACAGCGCGGGAAAGTTCCGCCCCTCCAATTCCGGCTTCCTGGGCATGTGGAGGAAGCCGCCGCTTGGTTTCGGACGCGGCCTGCCGAGGAGCGGCTCTTTATGTTGCCTGGACGCGGCATCTGGGCCAACACCTGGGGTTACCCAGGGTTTTTTTCTTTTCTTTGGTACCGCATCCCTCAGCCCCTTCTGTACGAGATGAATCCTGTTTTCCAAATGATTTCGCAAGGGGCTTCCCAGGCGTCGCTGGAGATCACCCGGTTCATTCGGAAGACATTGAATCCATTTCAGGGCGATGAGACGCCGCGGCTGGACCGATTGTGGCGCCTGCTGGGAGTCCGCTACGTGGTTCATGAAAAAGATTACCGGTACGATTTGCTCGAGCTGCCGGATTCGCCTGAGCGGATGCAGGAGCGGCTCAGGCGCCAAAACGGAATTTCTGTCGTTAAAACTTTCGGCCCCTGGGAAGTTTACGAAGTTAAAAATCCGAGGCCGCTCTGGCGGCTTTCGGATCGACTGATGTTGGTGTGGGGGGATGCATCCGATTTTCCGCTCCTCAGCCACACCACCTATCTGGAAGATGAGCCGCTCTATTGGGTTGAGCGGCCCGAAGCTCGAACGCATCTCTGGCTCAAAGAAGGTTTGGTCCGCCGAATCCTCGTTCTGGGCACGCCTCCAACGCATTTTAACCCTCAATCCATTCCGGAAGATTGCACCGTTATCGTCGTCAATTCCAGCAAACAGGCGTCGGCCCAGCCGCCGACAAACGCTTACGCAGACCGGGGACTGCAGTGGCAATGGGGAAATGTCCGCGAAGCGGAGGAGGGCTGGAAATGGGTATTGCCGGATGTCCAAACCCTGGAAATCAACAATCCGCATCCCACTGTTTTTGCAGCAAGAATGTCGTTTGAGATTAAAGCCCACCGCACGCCGCGACGACTCTACCCCCTTCTCAACAAGCAACCTGTCCAAGTCGATACCACCGGAGTTGAAACCACATTGCCCATCGGGGCGCAGCCCACTCGAGTCACATTGCCGGCGGTTACGTTGCTGCCGGGACGGAATCATTTTCAGTTCTACACCACTGAACCCTGGATGCGGGAAGGAGACCAAACCTATTCGTTTGCCGTCAGGGACATTGTCATCGGCGACCCACGCCTTCAAGCGCATCTGCTCATCCCGCGGGAAGGGGGCTACGCCCTGCGCCTGCATCCTTTTTATGAAGGGGCTTTGACGGACAGGGAAGTCAAGGCGCTGGGGGAGCGCCCGGTGTGGTTGAATGGAACTCTCCTTCTCCTTCAACCCCGCCAAGACGACGTGGGCAACTGGCATTGGGAAGCTGCCGGCGTCCCGCTGAGAAAAGGCGATCTCACCTTTGAAGCAGAAACATTTTTAGGAGAAGGATGGGTGGTGACGCTGGAAAATGGACCCCCATCTCCGCCGGCCGCCGCCGTCCTGGCCCTCCGGCCGCAGCGCCAATCCCCCACGGCTTACACGCTGGCTTTTCGTTTGACGCAGCCGAGCATCCTGGTGTTTAATGAGTCCTACCATCCCGGCTGGAACGCAGATCCTTGGCCCCATTTCCGGGTCAACGGATTTGCGAATGCCTGGCTTGTCCCCCCGGGTTTTCATGAAAAGGAAGTGGTCTTTGCGCCCCAAAAATGGAGCCGGCTGGGCCAAAAGATCAGTCTCGTGTCAACGGCGATTCTGTCGGCGCTTCTTGGAACAACACTGCTGATTCAAATCATTCAAAAAAGATGAACGTCTTGGGCATCTACAACGGCCACAACGCCACCGCCGCTCTTCTCAAAGATGGGCGAATCGTCGCTTGCGTGAGCGAAGAGCGCTTCTCCGGCTGCAAGAATCAGGCGGGGTTTCCCGCCCAGAGCATCCGGTACTGCCTGAGCGCCGCCGGTTTGGAACCGGGAGATTTAGACGCGGTCGGCATCGGCTATCAATACAGCGCGCCTGTTTTTGCGAGCGAACCGGTCCGGCAACAGCATGGAATCCGATTGCTGCGTTTCGCCTACGGTCCGGCCCGGGCGGTATGGAAGGCCTGGGAAAATTTGGAGTATCGCATTCCTGCGCTCCGGCCGGTCAGCCGCATCGGTTATGACGCCTGCGCCCTGTCCGTGGGGCGCTACAGCACCTGGTGTGAACGAAAATTCACGGCGCAATTCCTCGGAATACCGGCCGAAAAAGTATTCTCTTACGATCATCACCTCATCCACGCCGTGACGGCTTATTATGGCTCCCCTTACAATCGGCAGGACGCCGTTCTGCTGACGCTGGACGGGGAAGGGGACCGGCTCTGCGGCTCCGTCAGCGAGATTCGCAATGGAAAATACCGCAGAATTTCCGAAACGTACATCGGCAATTCGCTGGGCTGGATTTATTTGGACGCCACGCGCTTCCTGGGCATGAAAGGCGGGGAGGACGAATACAAGGTCATGGGGTTGGCCCCCTATGCCGGCCGCCGCGGACGGGAACGCGCTTACGGGCGCATTCAGGACATCATCCGGCTCGACGCCAAAGACCCGCTTCGCTTCCGCTCGAAATTCGATACGCATCACACGCACCGGTTCTTGAAAGAAAAGATGAGCGGCGTCCGGTTTGATGACGTGGCCGCCGCCGTCCAGATGCTTTTGGAGGAACGAATTTTGGAATGGGTGCGCAATGCGGTTCGACGCACCGGCCTGAAAACCGTGGTGGCCGGAGGCGGGGTCTTCATGAACGTCAAGGCCAACCTCAGAATTACGGAGCTTCCGGAAGTGGAGCGGTTCTTTCCATTTCCAACGGCGGGGGATGAATCAACCCCGATCGGCGCGGCCTATTGGGCGGCTTTGGAATTATCGCGTAAAATCGGACGCGCGCTGGAGCTGGAGCCGCTTCGAGACATCTATCTGGGGCCTGATTTCACTGAAGCCGAAGCGGAATCGGCATTGAAGCGAATGAACATCGCAGGCCGCCATACGGTTTCACGCGAGGAGGACATCGAGCGGCGCACGGCGGAGCTGTTGTCTGAAAATCGCGTGGTGGCGCGCGTGAGCGGGCGGATGGAATGGGGCGCCCGTTCCCTGGGCAACCGGTCCATCCTGGCGCACCCGGCCGATCCGGACGCCGCGCGGATCATCAATCAAATGATCAAGGGGCGGGATTTTTGGATGCCGTTTGCACCGACCCTCTTGGCGGAACGCGCCCAGGATTACGTCGTCAATCCGAAGCAGATTCCCGCGCCGTACATGGCCGTTTGCTTCCACTCGACGCCGCGCGCCCGCAGAGAGCTCAAGGCAGCCCTGCATCCTTACGATGGCACGCTGCGGCCTCAGTTGGTCACCCCGCAGCAAAACGCCTCCTACCATCGCCTCATCAAATCCTTCGAAGAAAAGACCGGCGTGGGGGGTGTTTTGAATACCTCCTACAATCTGCACGGATCCCCGATGGTCCGGGGACCCCAGGAGGCGCTGGAGACGTTCGAAAAATCCGGCTTGCCCCATCTGGCGCTGGGACCTTATCTGATTTCAAAAAAAGACGGCGCCCATCCGTCTCTGCCGGACGCGGCCCCGGCCCATGCACATGCAGGATAAAATGCGCGTTCTGGTTACGGGCGCGCGCGGCTTGTACGGCGTCCATCTGATTGATTGGCTGGTGCGCCAACCCTTTGTTGAAACGGTCTACGCCCTCGACAACCAATCCCGCCAGACGCTTGAGCCGGATCCGTTCATCCGCTCTCCGGAATTCGAGAAAAAAGTCCGCATGCTGACGATGCCGTACGAACGGCTCGATGCGCCCAAACTGAACCAAATGGCCTGCGACTGCGTCGTTCATTTGGCCGCTTACGTTTCGATCGATGAATCGATGGTGGATCCCGCGGAGTATTTCGAAAACAACGAGCGGGGAACGTTTTACTTTCTCCAGGCGCTTCGCAAAACGATCCGGCAGCCCTTGCTGGTTTACGCCTCGTCGCCGGAGGTCTACGGCGCTCCGGAGTACGTCCCGCTGGATGAACAGCATCCGCTTCATCCGCGCAGCGTCTATGCCGCCACGAAGCTTTCGTGCGAAAAGCACTGCATGGTGATGCACCATTGGTACAACTATCCGGTGGTCGTCGTCCGGAATTTCAACACCTTCGGAGAAAACCAAAACGTCGCAGGATACCCTGCGGCCATTCCGAATTTTGTCGAGCGGGCCCTTCGGGGAGAGCCGATCGTGATTCACAACGGCGGCCGGCAAACGCGCGATTTCATGTACGTGAAGGATGCGGTCCGGGCCTACGGGATGCTTGTCCAGAACGGCCGGAAATTCATCGGGCAGGCCTTCAACATCGGCACCGGAAAGGAAATTTCCATTCTCGATCTGGCCCAGCTCGTCATCCGCTTGACGGGATCGAAATCCCAAGTCCGGCATGAAGAGGGCAGGCCGGCGGACCTCCCGCGCCTGTGCGCCGGAATCGAAAAAATCCGCGCCTCGACCGGCTGGTCTCCTGAATTCTCTTTGGAATCCGGGCTGCAGCGGACCATCGCCTGGTTTCAGGGGCATCTCCAATGAGAATTCTGGTCACCGGCGGGGCCGGCTTCATCGGCCGCTGGGTGGTTGGGCAGCTTTTACGGCAAAGGCATGAGGTTTGGATCGTCGATGATTTTTCCAGCGGCAATCCGGAGAACATCCGGGAATTCGAAAAGGATCGCCGGCTGCGCGATGTCCTGCGGCTCGACATCCGAAACGGCGCGCGCCTGGAACGGTGCGTTTGGAAAATCCGCCCGCAGCAGTGCTACCACCTGGCGGCGCAAGTCAACGTCCAAACAAGTTTGGCCCAGCCCAAGCGGACCTACGAAGTCAACGTTTTGGGCACGCAACACTTGCTGGAGGCGCTGCGCCGGATCAAGTCCGGCCTGCTGCTGGCCGGCACCTGCCTGGTGTATCAAGCAGCACGGAATAAAAAAATCTCCGAGACCTCTCCGACGCAACCGCTCTCGCCTTACGCAGGATCCAAGCTGGCGGCCGAAGAGCTGGCTTTGGGATACGCCCATGGTTATCACATGCCGGTCACCATCGTCCGGCCATTCAACACCTACGGTCCCTACCAGCGCGCCGACGCCGAAGGCGGGGTCGTGTCCATCTTCATCGGTCGGCATCTCAAAAATCAGCCGGTGTTCATCTATGGCACGGGTTTCCAGACGCGAGATTTTTTATACGTGGAAGATTGCGCCGAGTTCATTGTTCGGGCAGGGAAGTATCGAAAAACCAACGGCGAAATTTTCAATGCGGGAACCGGACTGGCAACTTCCATTCGGTCTCTGGCAAAACAAATCGCAGGAAAAGACGCGGTCCGCTTCGTGAAACATCATCATCCTCAAGCCGAGATTTATGGCATGGCGTGCGACTGTTCCAAGGCCAAAATCAAATTGGGGTGGTCTCCGGCTTACGGTTTGGACGAAGGCATCCGTCGAACGGCGCAATGGCTGCGCTCCGGCCCTCGGCTGCGCTCATAAGGCAATGCACGTTTTCATCACAGGCGCTTCAGGTTTTTTAGGAACGCACTTGGTTCGCGCGCTTGTCCTCCAACCCGGCGTAAAAATCTCCGCCGCTTACAGGGACAATCCCATTGTGCTGCCAAAACCGCATCACGCATTTCGTCTGGATATGGAAAACATGCGGCAGTTGGAAAAAAAGACTGAAAATGCTGATGCGATCATCCATTTGGCCGGAATGTCCTCCGGGACCTCTCTGTCCGGCTTGTTGCAGGCCAATGTGTTGCCCACCGCGCGTTTGCTGGAGGCATCCTCGAGGGCCGGCGTAAAACAATTTCTTCTGGCATCCACGGCGGCGGTTTACGGCAGCAGCGGTGACCGGTCTTTCCGGGAAACCGATTTGGCCGCCCCGGAGACCCCTTACGGTTTGAGCAAATTTTTTGCAGAGCGCCTCTGCCGCTTGACGGCGGACCGGTCCGGCCTGCGGGTCGGCATTCTGCGGTTTTCAAACATCTATGGCCCGGGCAACCCCGGCAACGTCATTGCGCGGTTCATGGCTGCCATCGATCAAGGGCAGCCGCCGCTGATTCACGGCAACGGCCTGCAGCGCAGGGATTTTGTCTATGTTGAAGATGCCGTCCGGGCCCTTCTGCTGGCTTTGAAGAAGAGGGCCCCGGAGCGCTTGAGCGTGTGGAACGCCGGCAGCGGACAAAACCATTCCTTGCGCCAACTGTTGGCGCAGCTGCAGCGCATCACGGGAAAGACCGTTCACGCCCAATACGATTCGCCCGAGTCCGGCACTCCAAAAGACGTTTGGATCAGCGTGGAGAAGATCAAGCGCGATCTCCGGTGGGAGGCGAAGGTTTCTTT
>JACQQZ010000158.1 GCA_016206755.1 Candidatus Omnitrophota bacterium | reverse complement strand
GGCATGGCGCCGGCGCCACATTTCAAAAACCAACAAAGTCCAGATCAGTTTGGCATGGTTGCGCGCGCGCGAAGCATGTTCCTTGAGAAGTTGGTCGATGGCGTCGGGATTCCAAAAACCGCCCTGCCGCAATTTTTCCGGCCGGAGGTGCTCTTTGAGCAGATGTTGAAAATCGCCGCACAACCAGGAAGCCAGCGGCATCCCAAACCCTTTCTTGCGCAGATGCGCGAGGTTTCCCGGCATCTGCTTTTGAAGCAGATGCCGAAGCAGAATTTTGGTTTGAGCCCCTGCTGCTTTCGACGCTCCACTCAACCCCAAAGAAAATTCCACCAGAGGGTGATCCAAGAACGGGACGCGAATTTCCACGCCGTGCGCCATGCTCATCCGGTCGACCTTAAAAAGAAGGTCATCCGGAAGATAGGTCATCAGATCAATCCACATCGCCTGCGTTGCCGGATCAGGATTCACCGGCAAGCGCGGCGCCCGCACCGCCTCCGGGAGCAGATCTTCCATCGCCCGGCAGGGATTCATCCGCGAGTAAAGCTTCGACTGCTCTTGAGGTCCAAAGGAGCCCATCCACAAAAAGTGCCGGTGGGCCAGCGGTAAATTTTCTCCCCGGACAAACCGGCGCAATCGAAAATCCAAGCTCATGTTTTCATGAGACACCGGCAACCGCGCTACACCGGACTCGATGGCGCGGCGGCGCAAGAATGGAGGGATCCGCCGGTACCAGTTTGCCCAGCGATGCGCCAAATAGGTGGGGTATCCTCCGAAGAGCTCGTCGCCCCCGTCTCCGGAAAGCGCGACCTTGACTTCGGTTTTCACGAGCCGCGACAGATGCCAGGTTGGAACGGCCGAGGGATCTCCCAGCGGCTCATCCATGGCGTCAATGACCTCATCCAGCGACTCGAGAACGTCTTTGGGCCGGATGGTCCGCGTGATGTGCCGCGCGTTGAAATGCTTCGCAATGCGTGAAGCGGCGGCAGTCTCATCAAAGCTGGTTTCCTCGAATCCGATGGTGAATGCAGGGATTTCTTGAGAGCTGATGCGCCGCAAACAGGAAAGAATCAAAGTGGAATCCAATCCTCCGCTAAGGCAGATTCCGACCGGAACGTCGCTTTCCAAATGCAGGCGAACCGATTCTTCCATGCGCCGCTCAAGCTCGGCAATCTGTTCTTGGGGTTTTTTCCGGTTTTTTCGCGCAGCCGCACCGGGGATCGATGCTTTCCAGTACGGCGCAGTCCACAGCCGGCCATGTTCGGCCACCAGGATGTGTCCTGGGGGCAGCTTGCGAATGTCTCTGTAGATCGTTCCTGGGGCCGGCACATATTCACACAACAGGTATTGCTGGATCGATTGCGGATCGAGTTCTTTTGAGACGTCGGGATGCCGGCTGAGTCCCGAGATTTCGGAGGCAAAGACAATCCCGTCGCCCTGCCGGGTGTAGTAGAGCGGTTTGATCCCCATGCGGTCCCTGGCCAGCAGCAGCCGCCGTTTTTTAGAGTCCCACAGCGCCAGCGCAAACATCCCGCGCAGCTCTTGAACAAAAGCATCCTCGAGCTCTTCGTAGAGATGAACGATCGTTTCCGTGTCGGATTGAGTTTTAAAGGTGTGGCCGAGCTTTTGCAGGCGAGTCCTGAGCTCCCGATAATTGTAAATCTCACCGTTGAGCACTGCCCAAACCGTCTGATCTTCATTGCCCAAGGGCTGGTGGCCGCCGGACAGATCGATGATGCTCAAGCGCCTGGCCCCCAAAACGGCATCGGCGTCCCGGTACAAACCGGAATCGTCCGGACCGCGATGGGTCATGGCGTCGCGCATCTGTTCCAGCGTGCGGACATCCGGATCGGAAATCCTGTTCGGTCGGACAATCCCGCAGATGGCGCACATCGGCGTCAGACCCACCCGTGGAAGGTGTGCTCTTCGGCGATCGGGACGGCTTGAAAACGCGCCCAGGCTTTGCGAACGCCGTGGCTGCTGATGTTGGTTCGGACGCGGACCTCTTCGCATTTCTTTTCAAGGGAGAACCAATTGAGCGCGCAGAGGATCAATTCTTGGTAGATCCCGCGTTTGCGGTAAGCGGCGTCCACGGCATTTAAGGAGACAATGCCCCGCCGGCCGGACTCTTTGATCTGGCATGTGATGAATCCAACGGGCAAGCCATCCACGCGGCAGACAAACGTTTGATCGGCCATGGACTGCTCTGGCGAATCGGGACGAATGGAATTTTTCACCCACTGCGCATAGAGATCGTCCGCTTTTCCTGCAGGGACGCGCGGGTCGGCATGAAACCGGTCCAGCCAGATGGAGCGGTCTGCAAAGGCATCCTTTGCAAGCTGCATGAGCGTTTTGAGCTCGGCATCTGATGCGCGGTCCGCCGGAGCAATGCGCGGCGTCGGGCTGCCCTGCCAGAAAAAATTTGAGTTTTTAAGATCAAGACCCAATGTGACCAGCGTGTCGACCAATTGAAAACCGGCGGCTTCCAACGCATGGATCCAGGGGGTCTGCCAGGGATGGGCCCGTGCGGTCAGCCAGCGAATGCCCTGCGCTTGAGCTTCCTGCAGCGCTTCCTGCACGTAGCGTTCAGGACTGTTTCCCAAAGAATCAGGAGGTAGAATCTTCCCCGCTTGGACGCCAAAAAATTGACTGTCCCAGATGAGCCATTCAATCCGTTTTTTGTCTAGACCTGTGCGCACTGACCTTGGCTCCGGCGGCGGTAGTACTCAATGGTCTTGAAGAGCCCATCTTCAATGGAGGTGGTGGCTTCCCACTTGAGAATTTTCTTGGATTTGCTGACGTCCGGAACGCGCCGCGGGATATCCTCGTAGCTGTTCCCGAACACTTCCTGATGCGTGACGGTCGTGATGGAGGAGCTGAACTTCCCGACCTCTTTGAGTTTTTGCGCCAATTCCAAAATGCTCAGTTCCTGCGAGCTGCCGATGTTGAAGACCTGGTTCTCGGCCTGCTTCTCGAACATTCCGCGCACCACGCCGTCGGCGGCATCTTCAACGTAAACAAAGGTGCGGGTTTGGGAGCCGTCGCCGTGAATGGTGATCGGCTCATCCTGCAGGCATTGCTTCAAGAAAATCGGCAGCACGCGCCCGGACCCGAGGTCATCCAACCGCGGCCCATAGACATTAAAAAACCGGTAGGTGACAAATGTCATGCCCTCCGATTGATGATAGGCGTAACAGTAGTGCTCTCCGGCCGCTTTCGCCGTGGCATAGCACCAGCGATTCACGTGGGTTGAGCCCAAAACGCGGTCGTCGGTCTCTTTCCAGGGAACGCGCGGATTCTTTCCGTAAACCTCCGAGGTGGATGCAAAGATCACCTTGGCTTTGCGCTTCGAGGCCATTTGAAAAACGTTGAGCGCCCCTTGGAGGTCGATTTGCAGCGTCACCAACGGCTCCATGACATAGCGCTTGGGGTCTGCGATCGCCGCGAAATGAACGACGATGTCGGAACGGTCAATCTCCCGTTCCAGCGCCGGGGCGTTGAGGATGGAGTCTTGGACAAACCGGAAGGACGGATTGGACAGAAGATGCTCAATCTTTTCTCCGTTGGACATGTCGAACGCCACCACGGAGTGGCCGAGCGCGAGCAGCCGTTCGCACACATAGGAACCGAGAAACCCCGCCCCGCCCGTGATCAGAATCGCAGCCATATTTCCCCCATCCTCTTTTGTTAAAGAAACAGATAGCGGTTGCCCGGCAAAAACGGAATTTCGCCGATGGTTCCGCCTCTGGAGACGCCGGTCTTGACCATCGGCTCAAAATCCGGAAGACGCGTGTCATGCTCGCGGTATGCCAAGAGAAGGTTCTGCGCGCCAAACCATTGTTTTTCCATCACAGCGCGCTGGGAAGCCGCCGAGCTTTCGTTCAATGCCCAGGTCGAAATGAACAGGTCCGCAGAAATTTTCTGATTTTCAAGGAACGAGACCGGCAAGAGATTGATCGCGCCTTCCCGAATGGCGGCGTCCGGTTCGCCAATCAGATGCGTGCGGTCTTGGCCCAGCACCGTTGACAGGTACAACCATTGCAAACAACTGAACAGCGGCGTATCCATGATGATGTACGTGTGTGATTTTGGACTGAACCGATAAAAGATCTTCGCCAAGTTGCCATAACCACCGCCCCACTCGACCACCGTCTTCATCGAATCGAAGCTCTTTGATCGTGCTTCCTGGTATCGGGCCAAGTGATACGCGTGATGGATGGTGTTGTGCGACGTCCGGTAGCGCGCATTCATCAGCAGCGGCATGCCGGCATAATCTTCGGCCAAGAGCGCGCCGAGTTGTTCCGGAGAAAATCTCTGCTCCAAAAAGCAGATCTCATCCTGCAGCCATTGCCCGCCCGCAGTCACGAACATCGTGAACATAATCGTCGGATGTCGGAGAAATGAGAACGGCGGGGACGGTAAAAGCGCTGCTTCCACTTTTGCGTTGAACTCTTTCCAGATGGGCGATACGTAACGGCTGATGTCGTACGGCTTCATCGCCGCGTACTGCCGGGGAAGCTCGGCCTTCAACGCCTCAAACGTTTCCCGCTGGCCCTGTTTTCGCTGCGCCAATTCTGCGTGGAGCTGTCCGCCGGACACGGTCAGAAGGTGCTTTCTGACGTTGAGCGCCAAATCGGTGATCGTCATGTCAAAAACCTCTGTGCGTTCGAGCCCATCGATCCCTTCAGCCCGTGAACTTGATCTCTGAGGCGTTCCCGGGACCAAAGCGTCCACCAGGTGTACAGCGCGAAATCCCGAACCGGAATCGGCCGTAAGATCTGCCGGAACAGCTCTCGGTCGCTGACTTGACGCAGGGCTTGGATGCGGCGGCGCGCCTGCCAGGTGGCCGGCAGATGACGGACGTTCCACCCGATGGCCCGGAGGATCGCCCAAGCGTTCGCCCAGCGGCGCGGCTGGAGCGCCCCCATGGCCGCCAGGGCCAAGCAACAGGCCAGATGAAACGGCAACATCCAAAGCAAAGTGACGCCCTGCGCATTCTTGAGAATCGTTCGAATCCGGTTCTTGTAGC
>JACQQZ010000157.1 GCA_016206755.1 Candidatus Omnitrophota bacterium | reverse complement strand
GCGCGCGCCTACGCCAAGCGCATGAAGGCCGGTTTTGCCATGGTCGACAAGCGCCGCATCAATCCGGAAGAAGCCGAAGTCATGGACATCATGGGCCAGGTTTCCGGAAAAACAGCCGTCATCGTCGATGATTTGGTGGCCACCGCCGGTTCGCTGGTGGAGGCCGTCAAGGCGCTGAAAAACGCCGGCGCGGTGGATGTCTACGCGTCGATTACGCATCCGATTCTGTCCGGACCGGCCAAGGAGCGTTTGAATGCATCGCAGCTCAAAGAACTTGTTGTGACCGACACCATTCCGGTGGACGGGTCAAAACAGCTCCCGAAAATTCGCGTCTTGAGTGTCGCTCCCCTGTTGGGAGAGGCCATTCGCAGAATACATCACGAAGAGTCAGTCAGCTCGTTATTCGAGGAAGGAGTGACCATCAGTGGACCCAGCAGTGATATTGGAAGCGTTCGTTCGCGCTGAAGCAGGCAAGAAGATCAGCAGCCGGTTGCGCCGCGGCGGACAGATTCCGGCGGTCGTGTACGGGGAGGGAAAGAGTTCCACCGTCCTGACGACCTCCGAGAAAGATGTTTCCCGGGTGCTGCGCACATCGGGTGAGAACGCGCTCATGACGCTTAGCATCAAAGAGACGAACGGCAAGAAGCGGGGCGACAAGACCGTCCTGATCAAAGAAATTCAACGCCACCCCGTCACTTTAAAAGTGCTGCACATGGACTTTAACGAGGTGTCGCTGACCAAGCGCATCCAGGTCACCGTGCCGTTGCGCTTTACGGGAGATGCCGTCGGCGTCAAGCAAGACGGCGGCCGTTTGGACCACCTTCTGTGGGAAATCGAAGTGGAATGCCTGCCGACTGAAATCCCCAAGCGAATCGATGTGGATGTCTCCGCGTTGAAAATCGGGGACAGCATTTCGGTGGGCGGTCTGAAGGCGCCTGCCGGCATTCGCTTGATGCATGAGCCCCAAGTGGCTGTGGCGGCTTGTCTGCCTCCGGTCGTCGAGAAAGCTCCGGAAGCGGCGGCTGAAGCGGCTGCGGCCGGGCCGGAAGTCATTAAAGAGAAGAAGCCGGAGGATGAAGAAGCGGCTGTGGCGGGCGGAGCCCCGTCTGCTGAGAAGGCCCAAAAATCTGAGAAGGCCCAAAAATCCAAAAAATCCGACAACGCCGAGAAGAAAGAATAATTGGCATCCGGCGCAACCTATCTCATTGTGGGATTGGGAAATCCCGGTTCCAAATATGACAGCACCCGCCACAACGTCGGCAAGAAGGTCGTGCAGCGGCTGGCTCGAGAATTGAAGGGCAAGTTCAACCGCCGCGCGGGTGCGATGCAGACGGCTGAAGTTTTCTGTGAAGATGCGCGGGTGGTTCTCGGAATTCCCGATGCGTTTATGAATGAATCAGGCCAAGCGGTCGCCGATTTGGTCAAGCGGCATCCGGTTCCGCTGGATCGCCTGCTGGTGATTTTCGATGATGTCGCGCTGCCCCTGGGCAACATTCGGGTGCGGCCCAGAGGGTCCGACGGCGGGCACAGGGGCATTCGCTCGATCATCGGCCTGCTGCAGGATGACGGTTTTGCGCGCCTGCGGATTGGGATCGGGAGCAAAGAGGTTCCTCAGGCGTTGGATCAATACGTGCTGGCACCGTTCTCTCGTCAAGAACAGAAACTGCTCGCGCAAACGCTCGATGGCGCCGTCGCCGTTTGCAGAGTGTGGATGCGGCAGGGAATCGAGGCCGCGATGAATCGCTCAAATCGAAAGGTGTCCTAAAAAATGGAACAACAGGAACGGCAGGAGGAGTACGAAGGTTTGTTTGTGTTGGACCCGAATCTTTCTGAGCAGGAGCTGGCCAAGATTCAAGGTCAAATCGCCGAGCAGATCACCAAGCTCGGCGGCACGATTGAGCGCCAGCAATCCTGGGGAAAGCGCCGCTTGGCGTATCGCGTCAAGCATCGCCGCGACGGCTACTATCAGTTCATGCTGTTTCAGATCAAGACCGCCGCGATTTCTCCGCTGGAGGTGTGGTGTTCCCTGAATGACCAGATTTTAAGGCGTTTGGTGGTTCGGTCAACCGGCGCGCCCGCGCCGGTTCAACTGGTGGAGGCATCGGCCCATGGCGAGTCTCAATAGAGTTTTCCTGATTGGAAATTTAACGCGCGATCCGGAGCTGCGTTACATTCCCAGCGGAACGGCGGTGGCGACCTTCACTGTGGCCTCCAACCGTTCCTATACGCTGCAATCCGGAGAGAAGAAAGATGAAGCTTGTTTTGTGCGTGTGGTGGTCTGGGCCAAGCGCGCGGAGTTGTGCGGACAGTATTTGTCCAAAGGCAGCCCCGTGTTTGTGGAAGGGCGCTTGCAGAGCCGCTCCTGGGAAACGCCGGACGGCCAAAAACGCTCCACGCTGGAAGTGGTCGCCCTCAACATCCAATTTTTAGCGAAGGGTGGATCAAAGCCGGCGGAGGAGACGGTCGGAGCCCTCAAAGAGGAGCATTCTTCCGGGGGCGAGGAAGCGACCGCGCCGGAACAAGAGGTGCCGCCCCAGGAATCAGGTTCCGGCGACGTGCCGTTTTAATGTTTGGTGTCTGACACCTCAGGCGACACCTCAGGTGTCTGACACCGATTTGAAAGGAGAAAAATGTACGTAAAGCCAGAAGAAAAATCCGCAGGACCCAGAGAACGCGGCAGGCGTTCGACTCGAAAGAAGCCGTGCAAGTTTTGCGCGGACAAAATAGAGGCGGTGGATTACAAGGACGTTCCGCGCCTGCAAAAATTCACCTCCGAGCGAGGGAAGATTCTCCCCGGCCGTGTTTCCGGCAATTGTGCCGCACATCAGCGCCAACTGTCCGTGGCGGTCAAGCGCGCCCGGCACATTGCGTTGCTGCCGTTTATCTCTGATTGAGATCACGCATTCATTGGGAGGGGCAACATGGAATTGATTTTGACGCAGGATGTTCCCGCGTTGGGCGCGCAGGGCAGCGTGGTCACGGTGAAAAAGGGCTATGCCCGCAATTATTTGATTCCCCAGGGATTGGCCAAGCCGGCCACCACCGTGAACAAACGGATGATCGAAGAGCTCAAGCGCCTGGCCGCCGCCCGCGCGCAAGAAGAGCTTCAAGCGGCTCAGGCCGCCGCCGAGCGCCTGAGCTCCGTCTCCTGCACCCTCTCCGCGACGGTGGGAGAGCAGGAGAAACTTCACGGAAGCATTACGGCCGCCGCCATCGCCGCAGCACTCAAAGAGCACGGCGTGACGGTCGATAAGCGCCAGGTCGAATTGGAAGCCCCGTTGACCAAATTGGGAGTGTACCGCGTGCAAGTTCGTCTGCATCGCGATGTGACAGCCACCGTGAAAGTATGGATCGTCAAAGCATAACCCAATCCGTTTCATCCGCTGTCCTCGAAAAGCTTCCGCCTCAAAATCTTGAAGCGGAGCAGGCGGTTCTTGGAGCCATGCTGCTGCATGAAGATGCGGTGGCGATCGCGCTGGAAATGCTTGAGGAAGCCGGTTTCTACAAGCAGGCCCACCGCATCATCTTTCGCGCCATCCAGGCGTTGTTTTCCGAGCACAAGCCCGTGGATCTGGTCACGCTTTCGGAGGCGTTAAAGACCAGCGGAGAATTGGATCAAGCCGGCGGGTTGAGCGTTCTGACAAATTTGGTCAATGCGGTCCCAACCACGACCAACATTCAGCATTACGCCCGCATCGTCAGAGAAAAAGCCGTCCTGCGCCACCTGATCCATGCGGCCAGTCAGATCGTTTCCGAGGGATACGATGCGCAGGACGACGTCGAAAGCTTCTTGGACCGCGCCGAGCACATGATCTTTGAGATCACCAGCAGCAAGTCCGAGAGCAAGGTCATTCCGCTGCGCGAGCTCATCAAGGATTCCATCGAGGCCATCGACAAGCTGTACCAGCGCAAGGCGCACGTGACCGGCATCGCCACCGGGCTGCATGAATTGGACATCCTGACCGCCGGACTTCAAAAAGGCGACTTGATTGTGATGGCGGGGCGCCCTTCGATGGGCAAGAGCGCTTTGGTCAGCTGCATCGCGGAACATGCGGCCATCATCGAGCGCGTCCCGACCGTGATCTTCTCGCTTGAAATGTCCAAAGAGCAGATGGTTCAGCGCTTGCTCTGTGCGCATGCCCGCGTGGACGCCCACAAAGTCCGCACCGGATTCCTGGCGCAGTCGGATTGGCCGCGTTTGACCCATGCGGCGGGGAAACTCTCCGAGGCGCCCCTGTTCATCGATGATACGTCCGGCTTGTCCGTGATGGAATTGCGCGCCAAGTCCCGGCGCTTGAAATCTCAGCACAACATCGGACTGATCGTGGTCGACTATCTTCAGATGATGCGCGGTCCCCAGCGAAGTGAAAATCGTCAGCAGGAAATTTCCGACATTTCCCGCAGCTTGAAGGGGCTGGCCAAGGAGCTCAACGTGCCTGTCATCGCCGTCAGTCAACTGTCTCGCTCGCCGGAGCGTCGCGAAGACCGCCGCCCGCAGCTGGCCGATTTGCGCGAATGTCTTACGGGAGACACGGCGATTCTTCACGCGGAGTCCGGAGAATCGCACGCACTTCAAGACCTCTACGAGCGACAACTTAAAATTCCTGTGCTTACTTTGACATCGGATTGGACATTGCAGAAGACGATCCCCGCGGCTGTTGTTCGGTCGGGAGTCAAACCAGTTTTTCGCCTGCGGACGGCAACCGGCCGAGAAATTCGAGCGTCGGGCAATCATCCTTTTCTTACCGTTGATGGATGGGTTGTATTGAAGCGTTTGGCACCTGGCATTCGAATCGCTGTGCCTCGGCATCTTCCCATTCCTGGATTAAAAGGTTTTTCTCAAAGTCGTGCCCGGTTGCTGGGCTATTTGTTGAGCGATGGTCATTACGGTCGACGACGGACAGTCGGATTTATCAACAACGATCCGGTGCTCTTGAAGGATGCGGAACAAATTGTCCAAGAGGAATTCGGAGTTCCGGCTCGGCACAAGCCGCACTGGTCAGGGAGTACCGCACTCGATTTCTCAGTGCCTGGAGGGTTTGGGCCCGGGAAGAATCCGTTGACTCAATGGATAAAGACCTTGGGAATCCACGGCCAGCTTGGTCCGGCGAAGCGAGTCCCGGTTGCCGTATTTCAGAGTTCATATGAAATCATCGCAGCGTTTTTGGCGGGGTTGTATGCCGGCGATGGATCAGTCGTACGGCGTCGGGATCGCTATCCGATTAAATACGTATCGACCAGCAGAGGATTGCTGGGCGATGTGCAAGCGCTTCTGTTGCGTTTAGGCATTCTAGCTGTTTTAGGGTCTCCTACCCGACATACAAAATCTACCATGGACATTGCGGAGCTTGTGGTGGAAGGCCGCGAACAGGTGGCACGATTTGCCGCTCTCATTCCAATGTCGGGAAGAAAAGCGATTCGCCTAAAAGAGGCATCGGTTTGGGCTCAAGGAGGAATGCGGCACAATCATCACATCGATCGCTTGCCATTGGCAGTGACGGACACGGTGCGAATGGCAGCCAAGACCAAAGGTTTTTCTTGGAGCCAGCTCGGGTACCGTTGCCAAGGCAAAGAAATGGATCGAGCGACATTGGGACGTGTTGCTCAAACGTTGGAATCTCCTTGCCTACAGCAACTTGCTCGCAGCGATGTGCTTTGGGATCGAATCGTTGCCATTGAACCGGCAGGGAAGGAAATGACTTACGATCTTATGATTCCTAAAACGCACAACTTCATTGCAAATCACATGATTGTCCACAACAGCGGCGCCATTGAACAGGACGCCGATTTGGTGGCGCTTCTTTTCCGCGAGGAATTCTATCTTCAAACGGATGAAAACCGGGGGGTTGCGGAGCTGATCATCGCCAAGCAGCGCAACGGTCCCGTGGACACCCTCAAGCTTGCTTTTATCAGAGAATACACCCGGTTTGAAAACCTTTCTCGCCGATCGGAACCCGCATAATTTTTCTCAACCCTTTTATTGAAAGCCCTTTTCACTCATGGTAAACTGGCCAGATATTATGAAACCGAAACAACGCTCCCGGGGGCTGTTTTTTGTCCTTGCCGTCGTTTTTTTGTTGTCTGCCCATGCCTGGGCGGAGGATTCCGCCTCAGAGCCGGCGCCGCCGCCCTCTGGAGGACCGGAAGTCAAAGCGGTGGATGTCCAGGGCAATCATCTGGTCAACACCTCCACCATTCTTGCCAAGGTGAAAACCCGCCCCGGAAATCCTTTTTCTCAAGAGATTTTGGATGAGGACATCCGCCGTCTTTACGCGACCGGCTTTTTTACCGATGTGGCCACCGATGTCAAAGAATATCAAGGCGGCGTCATGGTTCGTTTTGTCCTGAAGGAACGCCCCGTCGTTTCCGGCATCAAGATCACCGGAAGCAAAGTGTTGCGCGAGGAGCAGATTCGCAAGGTTCTCAGCTCCAAAGAGAATGAGATGTTGGACCGGCGAACGCTCAAAGACGACATGGATGCCATTGAGCGGCTCTACCGGGAAAAAGGTTTCCAATTGGCCCAGGTCTCCCACGACGTGAAAGTCGAGGAAGCGACCAACAGGGCTTTGGTGGAGATCGCCGTCGTTGAAGGCAAGAAAGTCCGCGTGCGTTCCATCTTGATTGAAGGCAACACGGCTTTCTCGGACCGCCGGCTGCTCAAGCTGCTCTCCACGCGCCGCGGCGGATTTTTTGTCCCGGGATACTATCGCGAAGAGGTGCTGGAAGATGACCTTGAGAAGATCCGCGACTTCTATCGCCGGGCCGGATATTCCGATGTCAGGGTAGAGAAAGAGATCAGGCACGATGATGAAAAACGCTCCCTCATCATCACCCTCCGGATCGACGAAGGGAGGATGTACCAAGTCGGAGATATCCGCTTGGCCGGCAACACGCAGATTCCGGAGCTGGAGCTGCGCAGGAAGCTGACCATGGTTTCCAACGCCCCCTTCAGCCAGGAAGCGATGCATGCCGATGCCGTCGGCCTTCAATCCGCTTATTTTGCGCTCGGTTACATGACCTGCCGCATCGGGGCGGCCACGGTCCTCAACCCGGCGACCGAACGCGTGGATGTGACGTACGCGATCACCGAAGGCGGGATCACCTATGTCGAAGAAGTCATCATCCAGGGCAACACCAAAACCAAAGATCAGGTCATTCGCCGCGAAGTCCGGGTTTCTCCGGGCGAGCGCTTTGACGGTGAAAAGCTGCGGCGGTCGAAGGAACGCTTGTACAACCTCGGTTACTTTGAAGAGGTGACCCTGGACACCGCGCCCACGGACGATCCGGGTCACCGCAACTTGGTGTTGAATGTGAAGGAAGCCAAAACCGGCGAGCTTTCATTCGGCGGCGGTTTTAGCTCCGTGGACCGGCTGCTGGGATTTGTTGAAATCTCGCAGCGCAATTTCGATCTTTTTAATTTCCCTTCTTTTGTCGGCGGCGGGCAGGAATTGAAGGTGCGCGCGACGACCGGAACCCGGCGCAAAGATATGCTCCTCACCTTCACGGAACCGTGGATTTTCGGGCACCCCTACCTGTTCGGTTTTGACGCCTACAACCGCAGCCGCGACCGGGGAGACGGCTTCAGCTTCGATCTGGAACGGCGCGGCGGCGCCCTGCGTCTCGGCCACCAATTCCAGGAGTACAATCGCTGGGATTCGACGTACCGCTTGGAACGAACTTCCGTGCAGAATGTTCCGGACAACGCTTCGCGCGCACTGCGGGCAGAGACCGGCCGCAATACGGTCAGCAGCACGCGGCTTCAGTTTTCGCGCGACACCCGGGACAACCGCTTCTTTCCGCGGGCCGGCTACCTGGCTTTTATCGCGGGGGAGTATGCGGGCGGCGTGATGGGCGGCGATAAAGATTTCTACAAGCTCACATGGGGCGGCAACCGTTACCTCGAATTTTTCAAGGATCAGGTGCTGGAGCTCAACGCCAATTTCGGTCTGGTCGATTCGTTCGGCGATTCTCAGGCCGTCCCGATCTTTGAGCGGTTCTTTGCCGGTGGCGCGGACACCCTCCGCGGGTACAAGGAGCGGCGCGTCGGCCCCAAAGATTCCTCTTCGAATGATCCCGTGGGAGGTGAATCGATGGTGCTGGGGTCCGCGGAGTACAGCATACCGATCGCCTCCTTTTTGCGCGGGGCGGTTTTTTATGACGTGGGCAACGTTTATGAGCGATTCCAGGAAATCGCCAGCCAAGGTTTTAAATCGGGCGCCGGCGTGGGCGCGCGCATCAAAACCCCTTTTGGCCCGATGAAATTGGATGTGGGCTACCCCATCAATCCCGACGCGGGTGAGAAGCAGGCGATCCGGGTCCACTTTTCCGCCAGTCGCGAATTTTAACCATTCAACAGGAAACCGAGGGCGAACTTTCCATGAAAAACACACGGATGCTTCAAGTGATTGCAGGGATTGCCGCAGGGATTTCAATGCTGGCTTTGGCGGGCGCGGCAAAACTGGAAGCGGCGGAACCAAAAATTGCCTACGTCGATTTGGGCCGCGCTTTCGACGAGTATGAAAAGACCAGGCAATTGGACAAACAGCTGGAGCAAAAATCGACTTCGAGACAGGCGGAGCGCGAAGCGAAGGTCAATGAAATCCGCAAGCTGAAGGACGAGCTGGAGATCATGTCCGAAAAGGGACGGGAACAGCAGCAGGGCACCATCGAGGCGAAAATTAAAGATCTTCAGGAGTTTGACCGGAAAGCCCGCGAAGCGCTGAAGGAAGAGCGGGATGGAATGGTCAAGTCCGTTTTGAAAGAGATCGAAGGCGTCATTAAAACGTACGCTCAGCAGAACGGCTACACGCTGGTTTTGAGCGACCGCGCCGTGCTCTACGCCGAAAAAACCTCCGACGTCACCGAAGAGGTCTTAAAAACGCTCAACGGCGACAAGGGGCAATAATTGGGAGTTTCGGGATGAGCTTGGCAAAAACGCTGGCCGAGGTGGCCGCGTATCTGGGAGGGGAAGTGATTGGGGACGAAAACACCCTGATCACCGGCGTCTGCGGCATCAGAGAAGCCAAAGAGGGCGACATTACGTTTGTCGCCAATTCCAAATACCTGCGCCTGATTCAATCCACCCATGCGTCGGCCGTCATCACCGGCCGCGACGTGAAGGGGGCGCCCCGGCCTTTGATCCGCACCGACAATCCCTCTCTGGCCTTCGCCAAAATGCTGGCTTGGATATCGCCCGCGGAGGCCCAGCGTCCGGCGGGGATCAGTCCAAAAGCTTTTGTGGGCCGGGGCGCCCGGCTCGGTAAAAACGTGTCGGTTCAGGCCTTTGCCGTCGTTGAAGATGATGCCGTCATCGGCGACGGCAGCATCATTTACGCCGGATGCTGCATCGGGCATCACACCGCGATCGGTTCCGACTGCGTCGTTTATTCGAACGTGTCCATCCGGGAAAATGTTCAGATTGGAAACCGTGTGGTCATCCACAGCGGAACGGTGATCGGTTCCGATGGATTCGGCTTTGCGACCATCCAAGGCGCGCACCACAAAATTCCTCAGATCGGAACGGTGGTCATTGAAGACGACGTTGAGATCGGCGCCAACGTCACGATCGACCGCGCCCGTTTCGGCAAGACGGTCATCGGCCGGGGGACGAAGATCGACAACTTGGTTCAAATTGCGCACAACGTCGAAGTCGGAGAGAATGCCATTGTCGTCGCGCAAGCCGGCATTTCCGGGTCCACCCGCATCGGCAACAACGTGATTCTGGCCGGGCAGTGCGGGATCGTCGGCCACATTTCCATCGGAGACAACGCCGTGGTGGCCGCGCAGGCCGGCGTTTCCAAATCCGTTCCGGCCAACGCCCAGGTGTGGGGGTATCCGGCCAAGCCCCTCAATCGCGCCAAGCGCATCAACGCCTGCGTTCAGCGATTGCCCGAGCTGGTCAAGACCATTGAAGCGCTGCAAAAGCGCATTGAAGAACTGGAGAATGCCCTTGGAAGCGCAAACTCAAAGAACGATTCGCAAAGACGCGGCGGTTGAAGGCGTAGGGCTGCACACAGGACAGTTGGTGCGGATCCGCTTCCGCCCGGCGGAACCCAACAGCGGCATCCGCTTTGTCCGGACCGATGCGCAAGGCAAGCCGGAAATTCCGGTCACCCCGGCCACCCTGCTGGATTCCTCCAAGCATCTGCGCAGAACTTCGGTCGGAAATGGCGTTGCAGAAGTGCACACCATCGAGCATTTGATGGCCACCTGCTACGGCTTGGGGATCACCAATTTGGCGGTGGAGATCACCGGGGAAGAAGTGCCGGGTCTTGACGGAAGCGCTTTCCCGTTTTTGGAAACGTTGAAGTATGCAGGGATCGTCGACCAGACGGCCGTTCGCCATCCGCTGATCATCAAAGAGCCGGTGTGGGTGGGGGAGGGGGATGCCACGCTGCTGGTGCTGCCGGACGATCATTTTCGCCTGTCGTATACCTTGAGTT
>JACQQZ010000161.1 GCA_016206755.1 Candidatus Omnitrophota bacterium | reverse complement strand
GGTCGCCGTTGACAGAAACCGTTCTTTTCCGGTATAGTAGGCCTTTTAACCGCTTTTAATATAATAGAAACAGGTTGCTTCCCCCGTGAACCGAATACTCTTATCTCTTTGGATGGTGGGGAGTTTTTTATGCCCGACTCCCGCGGCCTGGGCCGCGCACCCGGCGGATCTCGACGCCGGTAAGGAGGCCTACGTGGCCAACTGCGCCCGCTGCCACGGCGATTTGGGCGATGGAAAAGGACCGGACGCCCAACGCATGATCCCCCGCCCTCGTGATTTTACGACGGGAACCTACAAATTCCGGACCACCGCCAGCGGCACGCCCCCCACCGACGAAGATCTCTTCCACACCATCAGCTACGGGCTGGCAGGAACACGCATGCTGGGTTGGGAAGGTTTGAACGAGGAGACGCGCCATAATTTGGTCGCTTACATCAAAGGCCTTTCGCCCAAATTCACCGAATCCGCTCCGCAGCCGGTCGACATCGGCAAAGACCCCGGCAAGAAAGCGGATCTCGCCCGCGGCAAACAGCTCTACGCCGACCTGGGATGCGCGGCATGTCACGGCGCCCTCGGCCGGGCCAACGGACCTTCGGCAGCCGCGCTGGTCGACGATTGGAATCAACCGGCCCGACCGGCCAATTTTGCGCACAAGTGGACTTTGCGGGCCGGCGGCGAGCCGAAAGAGATCGTGACGCGCCTGGCAACCGGCGTCGACGGGACGCCGATGCCTTCCTACATCGATGCTGTTCCCGTTGAAGATCTGTGGCATTTGGCTTATTACCTGCACTCCATTCAAGAGGAAACGGAGTGGGGCTGGGCCCTGCGCCCTCAGCAAGCAACCGCTCTGCCCTCTGAACCGGCTGATCCGGCTTGGAACAAAGTCCCGCAACGGGACGTGAAACTTTGGAGCAACCTCTACGCCGATGGCGCCGTCGTTTCCACCAACGTTTATTGGGCAAAAATTCAGGCCTTATCGGACGGAAATGAAATTGTTTTCCGCATCGGCTGGGACGACCCGACCCAGAGCAAAGAATCCCCGGCGGACCAATTGGCCGTCGTTTTCGCGCCGGAGGCTTCAGATGCGTGGGAAGTTGGATCTTTGCAAAGCTGGCCCGCCGCCGATTCACCGGCGCTGGATGTCTGGCTGTGGTCTTCTACCGCAAATCAAATTCGGCAAGCCACCACGGTCGGTTTTGATCTGCCGGCTTCCAGCCCCACGTTACCCGCCCAGGCCGTCTACGAAGAGGGCCGCTGGTGGTTGACCTTCAAGAAACAACTGCAGCCCGGTTCCGTGACCCCGATGGCATTGGTGGCATGGGACGGAGGAAATCAGGAAATAGCCAGGAAACGCTCGGTTTCGTCATGGATTGATTTAACAGAGGAGAGGCGCAATGATTCACGCTAAACATTTCCGATGGATGGGCTCGACGGCAATTTTTGCCGTATCGGTATTGGGTGGAAGCTCGGCGCAAGCCGCAGGAGATGCAACGGCGGCGGGCGGGGCGACGCTGGCCGGCAAGGTAATGTTCGAAGGAACGCCTCCGGCGCCCGCCCGCATTAAAATGGATGCCGACCCGGTCTGTGGGCAGCAGCATTCGCAGCCGGTGCATGCGCAGGATGCGGTGGTCAACAATGGCGCCCTGCAGTACGTCTTTGTCTATGTGAAGTCCGGTCTGGAAGGAAAAACATTTCCTGCCCCGACCCAGCCGGTGGTTTTCGATCAAAGAGGATGCATCTACGATCCGCACGTCGTCGGCGTTCGGGTCGGGCAAGCGCTCCAAATCCTCAACAGCGACGCCACGCTCCACAACGTCAACTGCAAACCGAAATCCTCCACGCCGTTTAATCTGGCGATGCCGACCAAGGGAATGAAAATCAGCAAAACATTCTCCAAGCCGGAGCTGGCGGTGCCTGTGAAGTGCAACGTGCATCCCTGGATGCAGGCCTACATCCACGTGATGGATCATCCATTTTTCGCAGTCAGCGGCGCAGACGGCTCTTTCACCATCGCGGGGCTGCCTGCCGGCAAATACACGCTCGAGGCCTGGCATGAAAAGCTGGGGGTATCGACCCAAGAAATCACGGTGGCAGACGGCGAATCAAAAGCCGTTTCATTTACGTTCCGAGGCCAATAGAGCAACGTGCTGCCAGAGTCTGCCTCTTCCGTCGCCCCGCAGATTGACCACCTGTTTTATGTCATTTTGTGGATCACCGGATTTTTCTTCTTCGTCGTGGAAGGCGCCCTGCTCTATTTCGTCATCCGGTACCGCACGCACCCTGCCCGCAAAGCCGTTTACAGCCACGGCAACAACACGCTGGAAATCATCTGGACGATTGTCCCGGCGGTCATTTTGATCTGGCTGACGTTTTCCAGCCAGCGGGTGTGGGCCAGGATCCATGGCCAGGCGCCGAAGAACGCCATGGAGGTGGAGGTTTTGGCTGAGCAATTCGCCTGGAACATCCGCTACCCCGGGCCGGACAGGCAATTCGACACCCCCGATGACATCGCGACCATCAATCAGATGCATCTGCCCCTTGATCGCCCTGTGGTCGTCTGGTTAAAATCAAAAGACGTCATCCACAGCTTTTTCATTCCTCAATTCCGGATCAAGCAGGATGCGCTGCCGGGCCGGACAGGGCAAGTGTGGGTCAAGCCGACGCGGCCCGGGCAATATGAAATTGCCTGCGCAGAACTTTGCGGATTGGGCCATTACCGCATGAGGGGCTTCGTCACCGTCGAGTCCCAAGAACAACTGGACCGATGGCTCGTGGAGACAAAAGCCGATGAGTAATCCACTGGGGAATCAGCGCGGTTTTATTCGAAAGTACATCTTTTCCACCGACCACAAAGTCATCGCCATCCAATTCCTCATCACCAGTCTGTTCATGATGCTCTTTGGAGGATTGCTTGCGATGCTGGTGCGCTGGCAGCTGGGCTGGCCGGGCCGGCCGCTGGGCTTCATGGAAAAAGTGGCCCCCGCCGGGATGCCGGGGGGCGTCATGGTTCCGGAATATTACAACATGCTCTTTACGATGCATGGGACTGTCATGATCTTCTTTGCGATCATTCCCCTGCTGGTCGGCGTGTTCGGAAATTATCTGATCCCTCTGAAAATCGGGGCGCGGGACATGGCGTTTCCAAAACTCAACATGGTTTCTTATTGGATGCTGCCCCTGGCCATCGCCATTGTCTTAAGCGGCTTTTTCGTCGAAGGGGGCGCTGCGGCGTCGGGTTGGACGGCTTATCCGCCGTTGAGCACGACGCTTGGGCCGGGTCAAGTGCGCTGGCTGATTGGACTCGTCATTTTAGGTTTCTCTTCCATCTTTGGCTCGATCAACTACGTGACAACGATTTTGAATTTGCGCGCCCCGGGAATGTCATTCCACCGGATGCCGCTGGCCATCTGGGCGCTTTTTACCACCGCCGTTCTGACGCTCCTGGCCACGCCGGTGCTGGCTTGCGCCTTGATACTCCTGCTCATGGACAACACCTTGGGCACGCAATTTTTCTTGCCCGCGGGCCTGATCATCGACGGCGTTGCCCGGCCGCAAAGCGGCGGGCAGCCGCTTCTGTGGCAGCATCTGTTCTGGTTCTACTCGCATCCGGCCGTCTACATCATGATCTTGCCGGCGATGGGCATGGTCTCTGACATTCTGCCGGTCTTTGCCCGCAAGCCGATCTTCGGTTACCGCGCCATCGCTTACGCATCGCTGGGCATCGGCGGCGTGGGATTTCTGGTCTGGGCGCATCACATGTTCCAAAGCGGCATGAATCCTCTCCTGGGAACGACCTTCATGGTTTCAACCATGGTGGTGGCGGTGCCTTCGGCCATCAAAACATTCAATTGGCTGGGCACCCTCTGGGGCGGCAACATTCGCCTGACCACGCCGATGCTGCATGCCTTGGCCTTTGTGGGGATGTTCGTGATCGGCGGATTGTCCGGCATCTTCATGGCATCGACGCCGGTCGACATGTACATCCACGACACCTATTTTATCGTCGGCCACCTGCACTACGTCCTGTTCGGCGGGTCGCTCTTCGGCATCTTCGGCGGGATCACCTTCTGGTTCCCGAAGATGTTCGGCCGGATGATGCACGAGCGGCTGGGGAAGTGGCATTTCTGGCTCACGCTGATCTTCTTCAACGGCGTCATG
>JACQQZ010000154.1 GCA_016206755.1 Candidatus Omnitrophota bacterium | reverse complement strand
CGCCTGGACGGTGCCGGATGTGGTGTCCGGCACGCTGCGCGCCAAAGTTTCTCAGACGACAGACGCCGAAGCTTTCGACGCTTCCGACGGCGACTTCCGCATCCGCGTCTCGGTGACGTTGGGGGCCCCCAACGGCGGCGAGCAGTGGCGCGTTGGGACTTCTCAGAACATCACCTGGGTCAAGGTCGGTACGATCCCCAACGTGAGATTGGAATATTCCCGCGATGGATTCGCCGCAGACATTCAGACGATCAACGCATTGGCTTCGAGCACCAGCCCGTTCGGCTGGACGATCCCGGACGCGATCTCAAACACCGTGCGCGTGAGAATCTCCGACAGCAACGATGCGGGCGCTGTCGATACGTCCAACGCCGATTTCCGCATCACGGCCAATTTCACGCTCGCTTCGCCCAACGGCAGTGAGCAGTGGCTTGTCGGAAGCGCCTATCCGATCACTTGGACTTCCGCCGGATCGGTGACCAATGTCAAATTGGAATATTCCATCAACAGCGGCGGTTCTTGGCTGGCGCTTTTGGGATCCACCCCCAACGACGGCACTCAAAACTGGACGATTCCGGACAACATCTCCGCCACCGCGCGCGTGCGCGTGAGCGACCCTGCGGATGTTACAGCCGAGGACAGCTCAGACAACGACTTCAAGATCCGCTCCAACTTCGTGCTGACCGCCCCCAACGGCGGGGAAGTCTGGACGGTCGGTGAATCCCGCAGCATCACCTGGACATTCACCGGAACGGTGCCCAACGTCAAGCTGACCTACTCCACCAACGGCGGCGGCGCTTATTCGAACACCATCATCGCTTCGACCGCCAACAGCAGCCCCTATGCTTGGACCGTGCCGGACGCCATTTCGACGCAGTTGCGCGTGAAGGTGGAATCAACCACCGATGTGGACGCGACGGATGCTTCCGACGCCAACTTCAAGGTTCGCGGCGCGTTTGCCCTGACAGCCCCCAACGGCGCTGAAGGTTGGCCAATTGCCCAGAGCCGGAACATCACCTGGACCACCACCGGTACGATTGCGAATGTGAAACTGACTTACTCGACCAACAGCGGTTCCACGTTCCCCAACTCCATCAGCGCTTCTGTTGCAAATACGAACACCTACGCCTGGACATTGCCGGATGTTCCGACCACCACTGCGCGCGTCCGGGTGGAAGATGTCAACGATTCGACCGTGTACGATGACTCCAACGCCAACTTCAGCATCCAGGGCAACTTCGTCCTGACCGCCCCCAACGGCGGCGAGGTCTGGACGGTGGCCGAGTCCCGCAACATCTCCTGGACCTGGGGCGGCACGATTCCGAATGTGAAATTGACCTATTCCATCAACAGCGGCGGTGCCTATCCAAATTCGGTCGTCGCCTCCGCGCCCAACGGCAGCGGTTCCAGCGGCACGTTCAATTACGCTTGGACGATCCCGGACTCCATCGCCACGACCGCGCGCGTGAAAATTGAAGATGCCGGCGATCCAGCGGTGTTCGACACCTCCGATGCCGACTTCAAGATTCAGGGCAAACTGCTGCTGACCTCCCCCAACGGCGGCGAGCGCTGGGTGACCAATGAGAGCCACCCGATCACCTGGACCCGGACCGGCTCCATCGGCGCGGTCAAGATCGAGTATTCCACCGATGGCGGCGTCACATGGCCGGTCGGCAACCTGATCGTTGCTACGACTCCGGCCAACAATCTGAGTGCCACCACCGGCAGCTACGCCTGGACCATCCCGAACGTCGCGACTCCGCCGCTGTCGACGGTGAAGGTGCGCGTGCTGAACGCGGATGATCTGACCGTTCTTGATGAATCGAATGCCAACTTCACGTTCGATTACTACACCATCACCTGGAAGTTGCTCGATCTTTTGAGCAACAACCACATCTCCAACCTGACCGTGAATTCGACGGACGGCTGGGTCGGATCGGGTCTGACTTCCCCGGTGGTCCGAAAACATGCGTACGGTTCCTTCACCGCGACCTGGACCGAGACGGCCTATGGCGAAAAGGCCCAGCCGTTCGTAGCCAACGCCGATCAGACGATTACCATCTTTATGGAGACCAAGGTGGTGCACGTGTGGGAACCGAAGACCACCATCGTGTTCAATCCGACGAGCACCACGCTCTCCCTGGGCTCCATTCTGACCCGCGACGGGATCAACGTGACCGGCGCCACCTCCTGCGAAATCAAGATCTACGATGGAACGACTCTGCTGACCACCCTGTCGTCCGGTGCGGTCGCTCCGGACGCCAACACCGGCCAGTACAGCTTCACCTACGTCTATGCCTTTGACGCGGCCAAGGTTTACGTGGCGGTGACAAAGATCGGGATCGCCACGGGCGGATATTTCTCCCAGTCGAAGAGCTTCAGCGTGACCGCGGAGCAGAAACTCCAGGACGTGCAGAACATCGTGACCCAGAAACTGGACACGTCCCTTTCGGCAGTCAACACGAACCTTCAGACCACGTTGGCAGCGCAGACCACGACCATCAACACCAAGCTCGATGAGCAGAAGACGATCATCACGACCAAGATGGATCAGGGCGTGGCGAAGATTGACGGGGCGGTGACCACGCTCAAGACGGAGTCGGGGAAAATATTGGTGAGCATGGATGCGGCTTCTTCGAAGAGCAGCCAGGCGGCGGATCAATTGCAGGCGTCGGCCAAGGAAAGCGAAGCGACCGCAAAACGCTTCGCCGCTCGAATCATCGCCTCGGAAAATCCGTTGGCCGGTTCAGAGCAGACCATCCAATTCAGCTCTCAATCGGATGCGGTCCCCGTGATCGACATCATCAACGAAGCGGGCAACAAGTTCGTCACCAGCGTTCCGATGATCCCGGATCCGAAAAATCCCGGATTCTTCTACTACAAAACCACATTCGAGCCATCCAGATTCCCGCCCGGACAGTACACGACCATCATCCAGGATGCCGTCTACGGCAGCTACGTGGCGCAAGGATTCAACATTGAAACAGCGACCATCAGCGACGTCATGGGAATGGTGGCGGGCCAATCGGGCGCCAAAGATTACGCCAAGCAATCGTTGGAGATCATGAAAGCCGTGAAGGGCGATTTGGCCACGGGGGGCGACGTCCATTTCGCTTTGGAGAGCTTGAAACATCAGGTCCAAGAGCTGCCAAAACTTCTTGCAGCCCAGCAAGAAAAGAGTAAAGTAGGGAAAGCGGTCAATGAGATCACCGCGCAGTTGAAGGATCTGATCGGCGATGAGCTGGGAATCGACCTGGGTTCGTTGATGGCAAAACAGATCAGCGAGAATCCGACCGTCCAGGAGATTCGAAAGAGCGCGGATCAAATTCAAGGCGCCGTTGAGGTGACGCAAGGGCTCATGGAAAAACAATACGGAGGAGAAGATGCCCCAGTTGTCCAGACGTCCATCTATTAAGCCCTGGGTTCTTCTTGCGATCGCGGCGGGCCTGCTTTGGTCCGGCGATCCCTCCGCTTACGCCGCCGAAGAAGCGGCTCCCATTACGTTCCGCGTTGTCGCGGTCAATCCTTCCGCAACCAAAACCCAGCGAGCCCCGATCAAGTACTATCTTCCTCAGGAAATCGGCCCGAAAGACATCCTGGATGCCGGCGGCCTCGAGATGGATTATGACGATCAAAAGGGAAGCCACTACGTCCACGGTGCCCCGGAGCTTAAACCGCGCGAAACCCGCGTCTTTGAAGTCATCGTCAATGATGTGTGGACGATTTCCAAAAATCAGTTGTCCAAGCTGCGCGATCATACCAACATGCTGCTGGGCCGCTTGGAGAAGACCACCTATCAGGATACCGCCAACGCCCTGGCCAGCTCTATTTTCGAGCGCTTGGACAAAATCCTGTCCACTCAGGAAGATGAGACGCTGGGCCGAAAAGAACACATCGCAGCTTTTCGCTACAACGGCCAGTCCTTGGAAGCCGTCAAGGAAGACATCGCCAAATTGGAGAAACTGATGACGTTTACCGGCGGGCCTCCGATCCCGGAGATGCTGGAAGAGTCGCGGCTGAAGTCCGATGCGCCATCCACCAAGACCACCTGGATGTTGATCATACTGATCGTCATTTTCATCGGTTTCATCGGAGGTTTGTTTTTCATCACCTGGCAGAAGCGCATGCAATCGGGGCAAGAAATATCTAGCATTAGTCAAATCACATACCCGCCCCAGGAACAACCGCCGCTGCCGGGATCCGGAACGCCTTCCTCCGATCAGAAAAAGGGGAAGGTAGCGTAACGTGAAGGTCACCGTGCTGAGTCTTCAAAAAACGTTGTTTGAAGGGGAAGCTGTGCACGTGATTGTTCCCGGCGAGAAAGGGGTTTTTGAAATCGGCCCCTTTCATCGGCCGATTGCCAGCCGTCTTCTGCCCGGCGTGATGGCGGTGGACAATGGACCCATTGCCATCCGGCGCGGAGTCATTCAGGCGGCGCGCAACGTCGTAACGGCATTGGTCGAGCCGGCGTAGTGCCTTGACGTGCCCGGCGGCGGGGTGCTGACGCCATGAGCCGCAATCTGGCGCTGACGATTATTTTTTCATTGTGCATCATCGGTCCAACGCTGGTGATGGCTGCAGCCGGTTTTGCCAGCATCAGCGCCCTCGGACGCAATCCCTCCAGCGCCCCTCGAATTTTGACCGCCATGGTGTTGACCCTCTTGTTTGCCGAGGCCCTTGCCGTCGTCGCTTTCTTGGTGGTCTGGCAGTTGTTTACCCCAAAATGAGAAATCTGATGCTGGGTCTTACGTACAGCGGTACCGCTTGCATTCGAGGCGGCGCATGACATTGATTCCGCTTTTATTGGTGCTGGGTTTGGTGTTCGCCGGGTTCCTGGCGGCGCTGCGCTACGTTCTCATGCGCTACGCGACGCAAGCGACCGGACACCTCCAATCGTTGAGCCAGGAGACGCTCGCTCAGCAGGAGCTCTTAAAGCGCAAGCTCGGCGACGTCGACCGCCAGCGGCAGGAACAACTGGCCAAAGTTCAGGAAGAAGCCCAGCAGATGAAGGCGAAAGCTTTGCAGGAAGCGGAGGCGGCGCGCCAGCAGGCGGTTGCCCACGGCCGCGAAGAGGCGGAGCGCATTGTCGCTCAGGCCAACCAGGCGCGCGAGTCGCTGGAGCGCGAATGGAAAGAGGCCATGCATTCGAAAGTGGTCGAGCAGGCGTTCCAGATGCTGGGGAAAGTTCTGCCGAGCTTGTTGGGTGAAATGGTGCACGTCCAATGGCTGGATGCGCTTCTGCAAGACGGGCTGATTGACATCGAACGCCTGGACACAAAAGAGGAGATTCATGAAGCCCAGGTGATTTCCGCGGTGGCTTTGACGCCGGCACAGCGCAAGCTTCTGCAAGACCGCCTGCGGCAGGCCCTGGGGCGGGCGGTTGAGCTCAAGGAGAGCGTCGACCCGGGCTTGATTGCGGGCGTTAAGATCATGATGGGCCACACCGTTTTGGACGGCACCCTTGCTTCCAGGTTAAAGGAGGTTGCCCAGCGTGAGCAAGACGCCGTCTCCTGAAGGCGAGACCTTTTTGATCCCTCCGGACTTGGGGCGCAACCCGGACTTGGGGCGCAACGGCGGGCAATCTTTGTTTGACGTGCGCGAGACGGGCCGCGTCTTGTCTGTTCGGGAATTCATCGTGAAGGTCGACGGGCTTCCCTCCTGCTCCAACGGTCAAATGGTGGAATTTGCGCACGGCGGCCAGGGGATGGTGATGGGGTTTACGCGGGAACACGTCTTGGTGCTGCTCTTTGGAAACAAAGCCCGCATTCGAGCGGGGTACGAATGCTATTCCCGCGGCGAGCCGTTTACAATGCCGGTCGGCGATGATTTTATCGGCAGGGTGGTGACCAGCATGGGGCAGCCGGCCGATGATCTGGGACCGATTCCTGCCGAAAAGCGCAACCCGATCTTTCGCGAGCCCCCCGGCGTCATGGAGCGCGTTCCCGTGAAGGAAGCGCTGGAGACCGGCGTGCGCATCATTGACGCGATGTTTCCGATCGCCAAGGGGCAGAGGCAATTGGTGATCGGAGACCAGATGACCGGCAAGACCACCCTGGTGACAGACACCATTTTGAATCAGCGGGATAAAAACGTGATCTGCATCTACTGCGCCATCGGCCAAAGCCAGTCCTCTTTTCAGCGCGTGCTGAAACTTTTGCGCGAGCGGGATGCCCTCAAATACACCGTGGTGGTGGCGGGCACCGCCTCCGCTCCTCTGGCGGAGCAGTACCTGGCCCCTTACTCGGCGGCCGCCATGGCGGAGCATTTCGCTTCTCAAGGGCGCGATGTTTTTATCGGCTTCGATGATTTGGGCAAGCACGCCTGGGCCTATCGGCAATTGTCGCTGCTGTTGGACCGCTCTCCGGGCCGCGAAGCGTACCCCGGCGACATCTTCTACATTCACTCCTCCTTGTTGGAGCGCGCCGGCAAGTTTCTTCCGGAGCTCGGCGGCGGCACCATCACGTTCTTTCCGCTGGTGGCCACCATCCAGGGCGACATCACCGGATACATACAAACCAACCTCATCTCGATCACCGACGGCCAGCTGTATTTGAACACCAATCTTTTCCAGAAGGGAATCAAGCCCGCCATCGACGTCGGACTTTCGGTGTCCCGCATCGGGAACCGCGCCCAGGGTCCCGCCATGAAAGAGCTCAGCGGGAAATTGCGCTTGGAGTATTTGCAGTTTCAGGAATTGCAGCGCATGACGACTTTAAAAACAGACCTTTCGGCCGATGCGGAGACGCGCCTGCGCCGCGGCGAGCTGGTGACCCGCATTTTTACGCAGACCAAATCGAAGCCCTCTTCCATGGCGGAGCAAGTTTTGTTTTTGTACGCCATTCGAAAAGGCGTTTTGGACAAGCTGCCCCAGGCCTGGCAGCGGTTCAAGCAGGAAATCCATCCGTGGGTCGGCGACAAGCACCCGGAAATCGTTCGCGAGATCCAGGAAACGCAGTCTGTCCCTCCATCGCTGAAGGAGGCCATGGACAAGGCGTTCGTTGAATATCTCAAGCAGGAATGGGCGGCGGCATGACCCCATCACCTGACTTCGGCCCGAAGGGCCGTCAAAGAAAGGCATCCCCTGCACCTGCGGTGATGAGTCAGGTGATGGGGTGATTCCCCTGATCCGTTTGAAAAAGGAAGTTCAATTCAACGTGGACTTGACCCGCATCGTCGATGCTTTGAAGGGCATCGCCGCCGCCCGCTTTCACATGCTCGAGCGTCAGCTCAAAATTTCCGACCGTTATCAGAAGGCGACGGAAACAATACTCTCGAACGTTGATTTTTCGAGAGCGTCCCGTTCTTTTGCCGAGTCCAAATCCGGCGCGACGGGCGTGGTGATGGTGACCTCGACGGCCGGTTTCCTGGGAGGGCTCAATGCCCGCGTCGTGGCCAACGGGCTCCAGCAGGCCGGCG
>JACQQZ010000004.1 GCA_016206755.1 Candidatus Omnitrophota bacterium | reverse complement strand
GTGTTGCACTTACTGGTTGAATCCAGGGATTTATATTCGGTTATTCAAGCGAAATTCCGGCCAGGCACCAAACGGGAGCCGCGGGCGAAGTCAACGGCAGACATGGGGCGCTTGCCCGCGGGCTGGAGCAATTGAAGGACGAGAACGCCGGGGATGGATTGGACGTGAATTCCTTCGGCGTCAATTTGCAGGAGGGTTCCAGGGATATTCTTAGAATCCGGTTTTTTGGAATGATCTTTGCAAATTGCTTGAAGAATTTTCAGATCCTGCTTTTGCCAAGCTACAAATGTTCCCGGCCAAGGGTTGAGCGCCCGCACCTTCCTATCCAGAACGCAGCAGGGGGCAGACCATTCTATTTTTCCGTCCGCTTTTTTGAAAGATGGGGCCGATGTGGCTTTGGAGTCGTCTTGAGGAGTCGGCTTGAGCTGCCCTGCCTCCAATTTTTCTAGAGCGGCTAAAAGAATTTCCGGAGATTCTTTCATCACACGCTCAGTCAGCGAAACGGTTGTTTCGCGCGCTTGGACCGGCAGGCGCTGTTGAAACAGAATCGGCCCGTGGTCCATTTTAGCGTCCATTTGAAAAATGGTGATGCCCGCTTCAGAATTGCCATTCAAGATGGCCCACGGAATGGGGGCCGCCCCCCGATATTTGGGAAGCAGAGAAGGATGAATGTTGATGGCGCCGCGGCTTGGAATTTTGAGCAATGCTTCCGGAAGCAGGTTGCCGTAGGCGAATACGATCAAAATATCCGGATGGCTTTCTTGGATGGCTTTGAGAATCTCAGGATCTTTTGCGGAAGCAGCTTTGAGTGCGGGGAGTTTGAGCTGTTTTGCAGCTTCGGCGATCGGAGTGGCCGACAGCTCCCGGCCGCGGCCTTGCGGACGGTCCGGCTGCGTCAAGACGCCTAAAACGGTGTGATGTTCGGCCAACGCATTCAGGCACGGCGCTGCAATCGCGCCGCTCCCCGCAAACCAGAGATCAAACGCCATCTCGTGTCCCCGACTGGAAATTCATCTGTGAAAACTGCCGGCGCTGTTTCTCGTATTCGCGCAAGAGGCGTCGGCGTTTGAGAAGATTCACCCGGTCGATGAAGAGCAGGCCGTTCAGGTGATCAATCTCATGCTGAAAAATTCTGGCCAGCAGGTCGCGCCCTTCGTAGTCGTGCGATTTCCCGTCCAAATCCAGGGCGCGGACGTGAACATCTTTGGAGCGTTTGACGATGGCGGAGATTCCCGGAAGACTCAGGCACCCCTCTTCCATTGAAATCGTTCCCTTTTGGGTGACGATGACCGGATTGATGAGAATGAGTTCCTGGTTACGGTGATCGTGGTCCGGATTGGCCACGAACATTTGGATGCCAATGCCTACTTGATTGGCTGCAAGGCCCACTCCGCCGGCGGCGTACATCGTTTCCATCATGTCGTGCGCCAGTTTGTGGATTTCGGAAGTGATGTTTTTGACCGGCTTCGTCGGCGTCTTTAAGATTGGATCCGGAACGCGATGAACTTTAAGGATGGCCATCAATGTTCACCGGAAATTCACCAAAGGTTGACGGGATCGACGTTGATGATGACTTGAGTTTTCCCGCGCCGCCGCATGCCCAAAACCGGTTCGAGCATCCGGTGTAATTTTTTGACCGACCCGGCCTTGACGATGATCTGCCAGCGATAGCGCGATCGCAGGCGGTAAATGGCCATCGGCGAGGGCCCGAGTAAGTTTTCTTTGGATTTGGTTTTTGATAGGAGCGTTTGCCATAAATTTTGCGCTGCTTCCTTGGCCGCTGTTTCTTTGGATGCTTGGACAATCAATTGCGCCATGATGCTGACGGGGGGAAGGTCGAGCGCTTTGCGGTGCCCCATCTCCTCTTTAAAAAATCTCCCGTAATCGTGCCGGCTGGCGGCTTGTATGGCATCGTGTTCCGGCAGCGCCGTTTGCACGACCACTTTGCCGGGGATGCCGCCGCGCCCTGCCCGTCCCGACACCTGCGTGAGCAGATCAAACGTCCGTTCCGATGCGCGGAAGTCCGGCAACGACAATGCCGTGTCTGCATTGATGATACCAATGAGCGTGACTTGTGGGAAGTCATGTCCTTTGGCCACCATCTGCGTCCCGACCAATATGTCGATTTGTTGGCGCCGAAAGCGGCTGAGAATAGCATGATGGCTGCCGCGTTTTCCCATGACATCCGTGTCCATGCGTGCAATGCGCGCTCCCGGGAGCATGCGCGCCAGCTCGCTTTCGACGCGCTGCGTGCCGGTGCCTCGAAACCGGACGTAGTGCCCTTTGCACCGGGGGCACAGATCCGGAACGGCGGTGCGCGTACGGCAGGTGTGGCAGATCATCTGCTGGGTGGATTGGTGAAACACCATCGGCATCCGGCATTTGTCGCATTCGACGGTGGCGCCGCATCCTTTGCACTGAACGCGCGTGGCAAACCCCCTGCGATTTAAAAAAATGATCGCCTGCTGCTTGTCGCGGATCATTTCCTGAAGCGCCCTTTCAAGCGGCGGGGTGATGACGGCGTACTGTTGCCGGCCGTAATACTGGCGAACATCGACGATTTGAACCGCCGGCATTGGCTGCCGGTCGATGCGTTCCGGGAGCTGCAGCAATTGGTATTTCCCCTGACTGGCCCGATAATAAGACTCCAAAGAAGGCGTGGCTGTGCCCAGGATGGCCACCGCATTTTGAATGCGGCAGCGTTCGACGGCTGCTTCCCGCGCATGATAGCGCGGCGCCTCTTCCTGCTTGTAGCTGGTCTCATGCTCTTCATCGACGACGATCAACCCCAGCCCCGGGACCGGCGCAAAGACGGCCGAGCGCGCGCCGATGACGATGCGCGCTTCTTTTCGGGCGATGCGCCGCCACTCTTGGAAGCGGTGGCTGTCGAGCATGTGACTGTGCAAAACGGCGACTTGGGCCGCCCCAAAACGCCCGGTGAAGCGTTCGATCGTTTGCGGGGTCAGCGCAATTTCCGGGACCAGAACGATGCAACCTTTTCCCTGCTCCAGCGTTTTGCGAATGGCCTGCAGATAAACTTCCGTTTTTCCGGAGCCGGTGACGCCATGCAAAAGAAATGTGGCATAGGTGGAACTCAGGAGCCGTTTTTGAACGGCATCGAAAGCGTCGCGCTGATCGACGGTGAGCGCGGGCTGCGGCTTGAGGTCCGGTGGAATCACCGCCATGGGGCTGCGGGATTTCATCTCGGTGCGTCCGCGTCGCACGGGCCCGGGCAACATGCCCAGGAGCATTTCACCCCAGCCGATGCAGTAGTGCTCGGAAAGCGCCTTGCTGAGGGCGATCAGATCCGGAGGAACGAGGATTTCTTCGTCAATGAGCCCTTGGATCGGCCTGGTGCCGGGAAAAGCCGAGCGGGATTTTCCCGCCGCAACGATGCCGACGACCCGCCGGTTGCGCAGCGGGACCCAGACCCGCCGGCCGATTTCAATTCTTTCCCGAAGCGCCGCCGGTACCTCATACGTAAAACCTTCCAAGGCCGGAAGGTCGAGGAGGACGTCAGCGTACGGCAGGCCGGCCAATGAGCGGGAGGAGTTTTTGGACGTCATTCCAGGTGTCGCGTTTGGATTCCGGATTTCTCAGTAAGAATGCAGGGTGATAGGTGACAATCAGCGGGGTGCCGCCCAGGCGATGCGTTTTACCGCGCAATGAGATGATCGGCGCGTCTGTTTTTAAGAGGGCGTTGGCTGCGGTTCTGCCCAGGGCGCAAATGGCCTTGGGACGGATCAGCTCAATCTGAGCTTCCAAATAGGGACGGCATGCCGCAAGTTCCTCGGGCGCCGGGACCCTGTTGTTGGGCGGACGGCACTTGACGGTATTGGCAATATAAACTTCTTCACGGGAAAGCCCAAGCGCTTGAATGATTTTGGTCAGAAGCGCTCCGGCCGGCCCGACAAACGGCCTGCCCTGCATATCCTCTTCAGCCCCCGGCCCTTCCCCGACAAACATGATTTCTGCTTTCGGATTGCCTTCTCCGAACACCGCCGTGCGGCGCTTTTTGCAGAGATTGCACAACGTACATTGCTTTGCGGCGGCTTCCCAATCCTTCAGGGTGCGCTGCTGTGTTGCGGGCGGCGCCGGAGTTTTCGAATGGGTCATCCAGGAAATACCGGACCATTCCTCCAGTTTGAGCCGGTTCAAAAGCGCCGAAGCATCCGAAGCGGAGCGCGGCGTGGTCATGAAAGCTCCAGCGCCAGATCAACGACGTGATCTGCAGCTTCCGGTTGAGCCAAGCGCCCGGCGGCTTGCCGCAATTTCTCTCCCTGCTGACCTTGCCGGAGATTTTCCACCCACTCTGCTGCCTGATCGATGTTTTTCAGATGGACCGCGGCCCCCTCTTTGACGAAAACTTCCACATTGCGCGTTTCTTGGCCGGGAATCGGAGCAACCATCACCATCGGCAGTCGTGAAACGGCGGCTTCGGCGCACGTTAACCCGCCCGGTTTGCTGATGAGAAGATCGGAGACGCCCATGAGCTCATGCATGTTGTGAACAAAATCGTAGACTTTCATCGGATAAGAAAAACGCGGGGTCAAAAACTCGATGGTTTTCTGGAGTGCGGGATTGTGTCCCGTCACCACCAGCAGCTGGTAGTTGCCTTTCAAGCGGCCGAGCACTTTGACGAGTTTTTGGATCGGCCCCAAACCAAATCCGCCGCTTGCGATCAGCAGCGTGAATTTTCCGGATTCCAACCCAAGCTTTCCCTCGAGCGTTGCGCGATCTTCCTGCGCGGGAAATTTTGGATCAATCGGAATGCCGGTGACGCGAATGGCGGAAGGGGGAATACCCCGATCGATCAAGGTCCGGCGAGTGGCTTCGCATGCGACGGCGTAGCGGTCAACCCCAGGGCATGTCCAAAAGGAATGCGGGAGCCAATCGGTGATGACGCAGAGGATTCGAGACGTCAACCGGCCGCTGCGCTTCAGGGCCGTGGCAACCTCGATCGGAAAAAAGTGCGTGGCAATGATGACATCCGGTTGTCGCTCCAAGAGCCAATGGGCATAGGCCTTTTCGTGTTGGGCATTGTTCCATCTGCGAACACTCATCATCCAAGGATGGCGGCCTTGAAGGTCTGTGATGCCGTAGAGCGCACCCCATAGAGTAGGTGCAGTGCGTACCAGTAAAAGATACCCTCGCGTATAGGACCAGTGAAACCACGGCAGAGAACCTTCCAAACAGTCGCGCAATTGAATTTGGGCAACGCCTCGTTTCACAGTGGCGGCCGCCACTGCCTCGGAGGCGCGCCTGTGCCCTTCGCCGGCGGTCGCATACGTGGCCACCCAATGTTTCATCCGGAACGCCCCCGAGCCAGAATCCAGCGCACGCCCGCTTTGAGATCTTTGCAGACGTGATCCGGCTTGACGGCGAATCGCCTGCCCTGAGCCGGCGATGTTCTGCCGGAGAGAGCCAGCAACGTCGTGCATCCGGCGGCCTTGCCCAGTTGAATGTCTTTGAGATGATCTCCGATCAGGTAGGAGCGTCTCAAATCAATCGGGTACTTTTTCAATGCTTGTCGAATAAGACCGATTTTCGGTTTTCGGCATCCGCAGCCCTCGGACAGTTGATGCGTGCAGTAAAACACCTGATGCAGCTTCCCGCCGGCGCGCCGGATGGCGGAGGTCATGTATCGCGTGATTTCTTGAAGATCTTTGCGCGAGTACAGTTTTTTGGAGACGCCGCCCTGGTTGGAGACGACGATGAGCAGAAAATCAGTGCCGGCCAGGCGCTTGAGGGCCGGCAGCGCCCCCGGTAGAAAAAAGAACTCTTTGACCGATCGAACGTAGCCTTCTCCGGGACTGCGGTTGATGACGCCGTCACGATCCAGAAAGATGGCCCGAGCCGGTTTCTTGAGCAAGTTGGCAAATCTCCCAGTATTTTGCCCATTTCATAAAGTGAACGAAACTGAACAATCCGGAGAAGATCAAACCGTGCATCCCGTCGCGGAATCCCTGTTTCTTCACGTACATCTTCCAGAAAAGCTTGAGCGGCTTGATCATGATCTGTTTCCGGAATTCTTTTTCGGAGGCAGGCCCGTGCAGGTCGTAAAGCTCCCGTGCCTCCAAGCTGGTGTAGCGGTTTTGCCGGTCGATGAACTGCTCCAGAGAGTCGAACGGATGGTGTTCGACGGCGGCCCCGAGCGTTCCGACGGTTCCATCCACCAGGAGCGCATGGTGCACGCGGCCTCTGTAGCGGGCTTTTCCTCGACGGAAAAAGTGGAGCGAATGGTGGTCCCATCCGCCAAAACGCATCCAATGGCCCAAAAAGCAATTGGTGCGTCGGAATCGAAACGCGGCATGCGGCGTCCCCTTCTCCAGAATTTGGAGGGCGGCTTTCTGAAACTCCTCCGTGACACGGTCATCCCCATCCAATTGCAGAATCCAATCGCCGGTGGAGTTGGCATTGCCGAGGTTGCGTTCTTCGCCAAAGTCGCCCCCAAAAGGATGCTCAATGACCTTCGCGCCGAATTCACGGCAGATCGCCTGGGTGCCGTCGGTGCTCAGGCCGTCCACCACAACGATTTCATCCACCCAGTGAACCGCTTCCAGGCAGCCGCGGATGTTTTTGGCTTCGTTTTTGGTGAGGACAACGGCGGTTATCTTTTCGCGCATGGCTGCTGCTTGGCCAACCAATATTTGGAGAAGGTCAGAAATTGATACATGCCCCCTAAAACTGCCAGGATGAAACCGAGCATCCCTTCCTTTCTCCCTTCCTTGGAGACGTAGGTCCGGTAGAAACGGTCGACCGATCTCCAGAGGCCTTTTCCGATCTTCATGGGCCGTTGATCGCGAACCCATTTCCGGGTTTCCAGAGTGGTTTGGCGGTTCAGTTTTGCAACAAAATCCTCCAGATTCCGGTAGGTGTAATGAATCAAATCGCTTTGAAGGCGTCCCGTTTCGGTGTCCAGAAACGCGCGCGGGTGCACCTCGGCCTCTTCGTACTGAAAGTGTCCTTTGCGAAACAGGCGCAGTTGTGCGCTCGGATAAAACCCGCCGTGACGCAGCCAGCGTTTTCCGAGGTGATTGCGGCGCGGAACGGTGTAGCCGTTCAAAGGCGGGTTGCCGGCAATGAGCGCTGCAATTTCTCCCTTGAGCTCCGGCGTAAAACGCTCGTCCGCATCCAAGCTGAACACCCATTCGCATGTGGCCAAGCCGTAGGCATGGTTTCGATGCCTGCCTTCGATGTCCATGATCCGCTGGGTGACGTGGGGGGTGTAGCGTTTGGCGATCTCAACCGTCTTGTCCGTGCTGAAGTCATCCAGCACGATGATCTCTTTGGCCCAATTCGCGGATTCCAGGCAATCGGCGATCCTGCCTTCCTCATTTTTTGTGATGACGACTACAGACAGCGGGACATCCTCTGGCATTGCTCTTGGGCCTCGCTTGGAGTGGGTTGATAAAGAATCGCCGCGCCGTGACCGAACCGCAACCGGGAAACCCAGCGCTTGAATTGTGGATCATGAATGACCGCCACGTCAACCGGCTTTTTTCGGCGCCTCAGCAGATACCAGAGCCCCCTCTTTTTCCAGCCGCCGTTGTTTTGCATGAACCGAATGGCCGCGTGGCGTTCCAGCACCGCACGGGATTCTTTTTTGACATTCGCGCTGCAGGTGATCCAGTGTCCTTGGGCCGCCCACCGGGTCAGCGTGGGAATCCAGGCCTCAGCGGCGTCGGCGCGGTGCTCCTCCCAGAAAATTCTGAGCGGCTTGCCCCAGCGCCGGTGGTAAATCCTGCGGTTGCGGTCGAAATCCTCTTCCCATCCGGGCCGGCGCTTGAACGAGACTTTTTCTTCATGATAAACGTAAGCCCCCAGAGCCAGGACCGATCGGTATCCGGCAACCCGCGCCCGCTGAGAGAAATCGGCGTCTTCAAAATTTCCCATTCCAAACGCTTCGTCCAGGAAGCCGACGGCCTGGATGACGGACCGCCGGATGAGCAGGCAAAATCCAACGGCAGTCGCCAATTCCCGTATCTGTCCGCGCTGCCCGTGCAATGATCTGGCGCAGGCCTCGATGCCCTCGATGCGGGCCGACGAAGGTTTTTGACCGAACGTGTTGCTGTTGGCGTTGACCAACCCGATGGAGCTGTCGCTTTCTGCGATGCGGATCATCTCTTCCAGCCAGCCTTTTGCCACGACGGTATCGTTGTTCAGTAAACAGGCGTAAGGCGCGCCGGACGCCCGAAGGCCCTGGTTGGTGGCTTTGATGAATCCCAGATTTTGCTCGTTTCTCACCCGCAGCGTTTTTTCAGGGTGTTCTTTTGCGAAATCAGTTAGAAATTTTTGCGTTTGTATTTCGCTGCCGTTGTCAATCAAGATCAGCCGGTAAGGGGTCTGGGTGGAGCAGAGCACCCGCTGAAGGCAGCGCCGCGTCAATTCCGGCTGATTCCAGATCGGAACGATGATGTCGCAAGCGGTACCGTTTCCGGGAGTGCCGGGTTCAGTTGGCATTGGCGGAACTTCCATGATGAACCCGGCACTCCCGGAAACGGTACCGCTGGTTAAGGGATGAGGTCGAGTCCATAATAAGGATGGCGTTTCATGATCTCCGGATGATCTTCCGGGGAAATCGCGGCGGCCCGGGGAAACTTCGGAGGATCAATCGGGTGGATGTCTGGCATGTCGCGGTTGCCCGGCCATTTCTCCCAAACGGCCTTAATCCAGTCGCTGCGAATTTCGTGGGCGTGACTGAACGTTTTGAATTTGTCCGCCATGGCAGCGCTCGAACGCGCGTAGGAGTAATGGTAAAAAACGGCGCGGGAAGTCGGAATTTCAACCACCGGCCCCAAGCTGTTCGTTTCGTTTTGACCGGTGAACTTGCACCTGTAGGGGATTCGAATCCCGAGGATGTTCCGATGGCGCGTGATTTTGAAAATCCGGCGGGGCCGCCACGCCAATTCGTCGGCCGGGATGCGATAACTGAAACTCCTCCAAAAGATGTGGCACTTGACGATGAATGTCCCGACTTCGGGCCGGCGCTCAATCTCTTCCCGAATGTTCTGGAGGTGATCTTCCCGGTAGACCTCGTCGCCGTCCACCAGCCAGTGGTAGTCCGTCCCATCCTCCAGGCAAACCGCCAGACCTGCGTTGCGATGCTCGATTTCATCCTTCCAGGTCCCCTTGATCACCGTCATCTGCGGGATTTCGCGCGCGAGCCGGTCCACCAGCGCTTCCGTGCCGTCCGGTTTTGAAACGGCGCGGGCGTTGGGATTGTAGGCGGTGTAAGGGGCCAGACCCAAACAGACAACGACGCGCTGCGCCAGGGGCAGCACCGACCGGATCGCATATTCCAGATACGCCTCTTCGTTGTAAACACAAAACACGGCGGCAATTTTTTTCATCGGGAGGTCAATGTCCCCGCCCGTATTTTCCAAGTGAATCTTGCAGCCGAATTTTGAGCAATTCTCCAAAAGAGCGCGCCGCGTCTTTCAAGAGACGGACTTTTGTACTGGGGCGATCCGCCCACTGAATCGGCATTTCGACGACCCCGTAGCCCTTTTTGCGCGCCAGGAAAAACATCTCGGCGTCAAATGACCACCCCTCGATGCGCATGCGTGAAAAGAGGTCTTGAGCGACCGGACGCCTGAGCGCCTTAAAGCCGCACGTGATGTCGGAGACGCGCACCCCGATGAGCAGCCGGGTCAGACGAACGTAGACCGTCCCCATCCATTGCCGGAGCCGTCTTTGGCGCTGCTTGATCTGGGACTGGCTCAGGCGGCGGGAGCCGACCACCAGATCCGCCCCGTTTTTGAATCGCGGCAAAAATCGCGCCAATTCTTCGATGGGCGTTGCTCCATCTGCATCGCAAAAGAGCACGATCTCTCCGGCGGCGGCCAGAACGCCTGTCTTGACCGCGCTTCCCTTGCCCCGGTTTTTGGGGTGGCTTAAAACCTTGACCTTTTGTTTTCCAAGATCCGCCGCAACTTTTTCCGCTTCCAGAAGGGTGGCGTCCCGGCTTCCGTCATTGACGACGATGATTTCCCACGGCAGGGCTTGTTTTTCAAGATACCCTGCGGTGGCCAGGAGGGCCGGACGAATGACGGCGGCTTCGTTGTAAGCGGGGATCACAATGCTGAGCTGAGGGTGAGAATCGGCGCCCATCAGTCCGGCGCCTGCGTGCGTTTGCGGTGATACAAGACCACCCGGGGGGCATGCTCCACCGTCCGGAATTTGTGGTAGCCGGGATCCGGGCGATTTTCCCAAACGATGTCCGGTGCATCGGTTTCAATTTTCTCGTAATCCTGCCCGATTTTCTTGAAGTAATCGCTGTTTGAGAAGTCGGATGGGATCCAATCCCGGCGCGGGATGATCCAGTCCGGCGTCGTTGGATTGGTGAACCGGTTCAGGTCTTCGACCCGAAGCCCCGTGTAGAAAATGACGGCGTGATCGTCGTAAGGAATTTTTGCGGTTTCGCCGGGTCGGGCCGCGCGCTGCAGCTCTCCGATAATTCCGCTTAAGGGGCCCCGGTAATCGTGGGTCAATTCGTAGCCGTATTTCAGAAAAAGCTGTTCCGGCCGGACCCCGCCATGCTCCCGCTCAATTTTCGCCCGAAGCTGCGGGACCGCCTGGGCAATGACGTACGGCGCGGAATAGTGAAGAAAATCGGTCAACAACAGCAAGCTGACAACGGAAGCCAAAATAAGGGGCCGATTCCTCAGCCAAACCCACAAAAATGCCGTCTCAAAAATATAGAACAACGGCAGCAGGTGGATCAGGTATCGAAAATGCCTCTGCCAAGGGACGACGGCGATAAACGCCAGGTTGGCCGCCAGGACCCAGCCGATGACCTCCAGGCGATGGCGCTGCTGCGCGC
>JACQQZ010000014.1 GCA_016206755.1 Candidatus Omnitrophota bacterium | reverse complement strand
CGTGAACCCAAAGAACCTTCACCGCAATGCGAAACAGCAATCCAGGATCCGCCTCCGGCGGACAAAGCAGGTGATGGGGTCATCGCAAACCGAGCATCGGATGAATCTGCGGAAGGATGCGGACGTCGTACAAATGCCGCCTGCCCTGTTGCAACCAGCGGCGCAGTTGCTCAGCGCTGGGTCGAAGCGTAACAGGTCCATGTGGAGTCACCGGCTGCAAGATCACAGGCGTATGCTTGCCGGCGCTGGAAACCAACTCGAAACATTCGCCCAGTTCTTCATCTTTTGTTTCGGGAGTCACCACGATTTTGACAAAAAGCTCCACCGGGTTGGGCGCGTTCAAAGCCACTTCCAAAAATTCGGCATGTTGTTTTCTGTAATCGCGGTCCAGTGTGGCTGAAATAGGTTTCACATCCATGGCAATCACATCCACCCATTGCAAAACTTCGGCGAGCGCTTTCGGCAATGTGCCGTTGGTTTCCAAATAGACGCGCTGGTCCAACGCCTTCAAGCGCGGCAGGAATCCAGTCAGGAATCGCCACCACAAGAGCGGCTCGCCGCCCGTCAATGACACGGCTTCGTGCGGGCCTTCGGCGGCCAGCAATTGCGCCACGCGCCCCTCCAACTCCGACAGCGGCATCTCCTGATATTTGCCGCGATAGTCGGTATCGCAGTAGTGGCATTTCATGTTGCAGTCCCAGAAGCGAACGAACAGATGCGGCTGGCCGGCATAGATCCCCTCCCCTTGGATGGAGGAGAAAATCTCAATGATGCGGGCGGTTTGCTGGATGGTTTTTGTGGTCATGAGAAAATCAGTCTAGCATCCGTCGTCGCATGACGCAACCCAACTCTGCTATTGCTCGCTGCGAATGGATAACCCGCAAGAGCAACTGACTGGCCTTAAGCGGGGCCATGTGTCCGTAGCGCAGAACGCAAGCGGTACCGCTGTACGAGCGGTGCTCGGTGGGTTACCCCAAGCAAAACTATGGCCGGGGATGGAACTGCTGGTGGATTTTCTTCAGGCGGCCTGGGTCGATGTGGGTGTAAATCTGAGTCGTGGCAATGTTGGCATGCCCCAGCAATTCTTGGACCACGCGCAAATCGGCTCCCCGCTCCAACAGATGCGTGGCAAAGGAATGCCGGAACGTGTGCGGGGTGATTCGTTTTTGAATTTTTGCTTGGGCTGCGCAACGCTTGATCATCTGCCAAATGGAGATGCGGCTTAAGCGCGACCCTGTGCGATTGAGAAACATGGCCGAGGCCCCCTTGCCCCGCTCAAATTTTGGCCGGACTTTATTTAAGTAATTCTGGATTGCTTTGGCGGCTGTTTTCCCAACCGGCACGATGCGTTCCTTCGATCCCTTGCCCACGCAGCGCAAAAAACCGACATCCAGGTGCACATCTTTGACCGTCAGCCCCGACAGCTCAGAAACACGCATTCCGGTGGCATAGAGAAGTTCTAAGATGGCCCTGTCCCGAATCCCCTGCGGTTCTTTTCCCGATGGCTGAGCCAGCAAACGCTCGACTTCTTCCACGCTTAAAACATCCGGCAATGTTTTCCAAGTCCGGGGGGTTTCCAGAACGCCGGTCGGGTCTTGTTAAATCACGCGCTCGCTGGCCAAATAACGAAACCAAACTTTGATGGCGACAAGTTTCCGCGCCAATGAGGCGGGCTTGAGCTGCTGCTTGTCTTTGAGCGCCATCAAATAGCGGATGATTTCCTGGCGGTCAACTTTGGAGAGGCCTTGGAGTTTGCTACGGTCCAGATGCTCGATAAAATCGGTCAAATCACGGCGATAAGCGGTAATGGTGTTGGCGCTTAAACCCCGCTCGAGGGTCAGGAAGCTGACGAATCGGTCAAGGTGCTGCTGCATCCGCCTGAGCCGGCAAGAGAGACAGGTCTGGTTTGAGACTGGATTTCACCTTGTGATAATCGAACCGCTTGTCGATGCGGCGGCGCAGCATTTCCAACTGACTGCGCACCACCGTGGTGCGTGACCCGTCGACCGTCGGATCATCCAACCGGGTCTTCGCTTTTTCCATGAGGCCGATCATCTCTTCCAAACCGCTCACCGGAGACCCTTCCAGCAATTCCTGCATTGATCTGAGCTCTTTGATGGATTGGTTGACGGCGCGCATCCGGCGCGCGCGGGTGGCCCCTTGACGCAAATCTTCCAACAGATCATCGTGGGCGGCCTTCCAGTACGCGAAATGAGCCTGATAGCGGACTTCGGGAGAAAATTCCGGGCGGTATTCCTTTTCCAAAGTGAAAATCGCTTCGGGGCCTTGCACCGTCTTGCGTTTCCGGACGAATTTTCTTTTGACGCTGTCGCATCCAACGACTGAGAGAACCAGCGGCGCCACAAGCAGCGCAGCGAAAAACCGGCGGTTGCGCATCTTTCAAGCTCCTTTTCCGGAATTTTTTGGGAGATTTTTTAGGGCGGCTCTTTTCAGCAAGCGTTCAAAGCCGGCCTCATCCAATACCGGAACGCCCAAAGCCAGCGCCTTTTGATATTTTGATCCGGGATCAATGCCGACCACCACGTAATCGGTTTTTTTGGAAACAGTGGAACCGGCGGCCCCGCCGTGAGCCCGGACGGCTTCCTCGGCTTCCAGGCGGCTGTACTTTTCGAGAGAGCCGGTGATCACCACCGTCAAACCCTCGAGCGTATCGGAAACTCTTGCCGTTGCCGTTTCTCCAAAGACAACCCCCCCGCCCTTGAGCTTGTCCAGAACCTTCTGATTGCCGGCAGAACCAAAGTAATCAACGATTGATTGTGCCACAACCGGACCGATTTGGTCGATGGTTGTTAATTCTTCCAAGGCGGCCCGGCGAAGTTTTTCCAAAGATCCGAACCGGCGGCTGAGAATATCGGCGGCCGTTGAGCCGACATGCCGGATGCCCAATGCAAAAATCAATCTTCCCAGCGGGCGCGTTTTGGAATCCTCAATCCCCTTCAGAAGATGATGAACGGACAATTCACCCATCCGCTCCAGCTTCAACAATGCTTCTTTGCGCAACCGGTACAAGTCTCCATAGTCGCGAACCAGGCCGGCGTCCACCAATTGGCCGGCCATCACATCCCCCATCCCTTCAATGTCCATGGCCTTCCGGGCGGCGAAATGAATGATTCGTTCTTTCATCTGCGCAGGACACGCCACGTTGGGGCAACGAATCGCAACTTCTTCGGGATCGTGCACCACGCCGGACCCGCAGGCGGGACATTTCGCCGGCATGCGAAATTTTTTCTCATGTCCGGTCCGCCTGGATGCGATGGCTTCCACCACTTGCGGAATGATCTCCCCTGCTTTTTCAACCATGACCCAATCGCCGATTCGGACATCCTTGCGGGCAATGTCATCTTCATTGTGGAGATTGGCGCGGCTGACGGTCGTTCCGGCCACGAAAACAGGGGTCAGGTGAGCCACGGGGGTCAGCGTCCCGGTGCGTCCGACCTGAATCTCAATTTCTTCAAGGCGTGTCGTTACGCGTTCTGCGGGAAATTTGTAGGCAATCATAAATCGCGGAGATTTTGAGGTAAAACCGAGACGCCGTTGCTGATCGGCGCGGTCAACCTTCACCACCATGCCGTCGGTTTCGTAAGGCAGATCGTGGCGCCTCTTCTCCCAACCGTCGCAACGCTTCAACACTTCTTCCATGGAGGAGCAGAGCTTCCAATGCGGATTGACCGGAAAACAGGCATCTTTGAGAAAAGCCAGAAGCTCGTGGTGCGTTTCAAAGGCATGGCCCTCGACGGCGCCGGCCCCGTAGAAGAATGCATCCAGATGGCGGCCCGCCACCAGCTTGGGATCCAGCAGTTTCAGGCTTCCCGCGGCGGCATTGCGCGGGTTGGCAAACAACGGTTCGCCTGCTTTTTCTTTTTGTTTGTTGAGCAGCTCAAAAGCCCTGCGGGACATGTAAATTTCACCCCGCACTTCCATGAGCGCGGGCATCCGGGTGGCGCTCCCCTGCCGCTCCAAAATCATCGGGATCGAGCGAATGGTTTTCAGATTGCCGGAGATGTCGTCTCCCTGAGTCCCGTCTCCGCGTGTGGCGCCCCGAATAAATTTCCCCTTTTCATAGTCGAGCGAAACGCTGACCCCGTCGAATTTCAGTTCAACGACATAGGCAATTTTTTCCCCTGGCAACAGCCGCCGCACGCGCGCATCAAACTCTTCCAACTCTTCATGAGAGTAAGTGTTGTCCAAGCTCAGCATCGGAACGCGGTGGGGGACCACCGGGAAGGTCTTGAGCGGCTCCCCGGCAACGCGCCGGGTGGGAGAATCGGCGGTGATCAATTGAGGAAATTGAGCTTCCAAATCCTGGAGGGCTTTGTAGAGCATGTCGTACTCGCGGTCGGAAATTTCCGGCTGGGCCTCGATGTAATACCGGATGTCGTGCCGGCGAATTTCACGGCGCAAACGCTCCACCTCTTGACGGGCATCATCGAGCTTCATCGACGCAGCTACACCCCGCGCGCAAGACGCTCGGCGAAGAATTCCGGCAGACCGGCTTGGCGTATTTTTGATTGCGTCTGAGAAATGACGTAGGAAACCCGCTTCAATTCAATACTATTTTGCTCAGAATCGTACAGCGCGTAGGAAGCCTGGGGTTGATGGTCCCGGGGCTGCCCCACGCT
>JACQQZ010000156.1 GCA_016206755.1 Candidatus Omnitrophota bacterium | reverse complement strand
AGTGGGAACCTGGCACTCCCGGAAACGGTACCGCTGTACCTCTGAGCGATTCTTCATCGAATCACCGAGCTCATCTCAAAAATCGGCAGCAGCGTGGCCATGACGATGAATCCGACGATGCCGCCGACGAATAAAATCATGGCCGGTTCCAGCAACGCGGAAAGCAGGTCCAGCAATCGCTCCACTTCCAGCTCATAGAAAGAGGCGATTTCAATCAACGCCTCACCGATCTTTCCGGTCTCCTCTCCGATGGCGATGGTATTCATGACAAACGGCGTCATCATCGGCATCCCTTTCAAACCGCTGGCGAGCGTATTGCCCTCCCGAAGGTGGGCCGGCAGGCGCGCCAGCTGCTGCCGGATGACGCGATTGCGGACCACCGGAATGGCGATTTCCGTCGCCCGCAAGATCGGGACGCCGTGGTCCAACAGCAGGCCGAATGACCGCGCGAACCGGGCCAGCTCCAGCTGAAGCACCAGCGGTCCGGCCAACGGCAAGCGGAGCACGATGCGATCGGTCCAAGATTGGATCTGATCTTGCCGCGCTTTGAAAATGGCGAAAACAAAAACAACGCCCAAGGCAGCCGCCATCCAAAACCACGCCTGCGACATCCCGTGGCTTAAAAAGATGAGGATTTTCGTCGGAAGAGGCAGGCGTCCCCCGAACCCTACGAACAATTTCAACAGCCGCGGCATGACAAACGTCAAAAGGAACACCACCGTCAGCACGCCCACGCCGGCGACGAACACCGGATACGCCAAAGCGCCGTTGATTTTGGCGCGCATGCTTTCCTCGCGATCCGCTTGAGCGGCCAAGCGGTTGAGGACCTCGTCGAGGATGCCGGCCACCTCTCCGGTTTGAGCCAAGCTGACGTAGAGCGAAGAGAATGCTTTCGGATGTTTCTGGAGCGCTTCAGAAAGCGTCTGCCCTTGGCGGATGCCCTCGGCGATGGCGTGCAGAATAGGGTGCAATTGCGCGTGGGTGTTCTGCTCTTTGAGAATCATCAAGGCGCGAAGGATCGGGACCTGCGAACGGATCAAACTGGCGAACTGGCGCGTAAATTGGTTCAGCTGGCGAACCGGAACGCGGGCGGGACGAAGGCGCGCGGCAGGGCGTTGATGCTGGCCGGTGGAAGCGGCCGTTTCGGTGATTCGAACCGGCGTGTATCCTAGTCCCGCAAGGTGCGCAATGACGCCGGCCCGGCTGCCGGCTTCCAGGGAGCCCTCCACCGTATCCTGCGGACCTTTTTTTGCCCAATAATGAAACGTCGGCATGGAAGCCCTTGTTTAGATTTCGTCCTGCGTGACTCTGAGCACCTCATCCAAGCTCGTCAATCCTTGCTCGACCATCTCCAAACCGCTTTCGCGCATCGTCTTCATGCCGTACTCGATGGCCGCCTTTCGAATCACGTCTCCGGAAGTTTTCTTTTGAACCAGCTCTTGGATCGGTTGGGACATCACGAAAAATTCGTAAATGGCCTGACGGCCCAGAAATCCCGTTTGATGGCACTTGGCGCATCCGGCGGCTTCGTAATTGACCTGGGTCCCCATGGAACCGGAGACCTTCTTCTTGCATTTCGGACACAGCAGCCGAACCAGCCGCTGCGCAATGATGCATTCCACCGAAGAAGCGATCAAAAACGGCTCGATGTCCATGTCCATCAAGCGCGCGATGCCCCCGACGGCATCGTTGGTGTGCAGCGTGGACAAAACCATGTGCCCCGTCAGGGCAATCCGGATCACCATCTCCGCAGTCTCCAGGTCGCGCACCTCGCCGACCATGATGACGTCCGGGTCGTGCCGCAGCATGCTGCGCAGCGCCCGCGCAAAAGTCAGTTGAATGGCCGGGTTGACCTGGACTTGAGCGATGTTTTCAATCTCATACTCCACGGGGTCTTCGATGGTGATGATTTTTTTGTCTTCGGAATTCAGCGCGTTCAGGCAGGCGTACAGCGTCGTCGTTTTTCCGCTTCCGGTGGGCCCGGTGAGAAAAACCAACCCGTGCGGCTTGCGGACAATGGCTTCCAGAATTTTCCGGTCCCCCTCGCGGAATCCCAAATCCTGCAATCCCAGCAGCATCTGGTTGGGCAGGATTCGAATGACGATGCTTTCGCCCGAAGAGATCGGCAGAACCGCGATGCGCAAATCCAGCTTCTCCTCCCCGACCTTCACGCTCGCGCGCCCGTCCTGGGGCAGGCGCCGCTCCATCAGATTCAGATTGGACAGCACCTTGATGCGGGAAATAATGGCCGGAAACAGCTGGCGCAGCGTCGGAGGGACATCCACATCGTGGAGCATGCCGTCGATGCGGTAACGCAGGCGCACCTTGCCGCGATACGGCTCCAAATGCACGTCCGTCGCGCGGCGGCTGTGCGCCTCCAGCAAAAGCTGATTGACCAGCTTGACCACGGAGGCATCGCCGGCCATCTGCTCGATGTCTTCGATCTTTTCTTCAACGAATTCCTGCGCGCCCCGGCCGGTCCGGTCCGCCACCAGCCGATCCACCGTTTCCGCAGCGACTCCGTAGCATTTTTTCAGCGTCTGAAGAATGTCCTCTTCCGTGGCCAAAACCGGTTCCACGAAAAAACGCCCTTGGAGCGCGATGCGCAGGCCGTCCAAGGTGCGCACGTCCTGGGGATTGGCGACAGCCACCGTCAGCTTGGAACCGGCCAGGGAAACCGGCATGACGGTGTAGTGGAGTGCGACCTTCAGAGGAACCTGGTCGATCACGGAGCGGTCGATGGCCGTCTCCCGAAGCCGGACGAATCTCATCTGATACTGCTCGGCCAAGACTTGGGACAGTTGTTCCGGGGTCACCCATCCGCGCTTGAGCAGGATGGCGTTTAAGGGCGCCTTCGTTGCTTCCTGCTCTTTCAGCGCTTCGGACAATCGTTCTTCCGAGAGCATCTGTTTCCGGCGAAGCAGCTCTCCGATCGGTTGGACAGCCACGGTTGCACGCCCCTTATGAGT
>JACQQZ010000155.1 GCA_016206755.1 Candidatus Omnitrophota bacterium | reverse complement strand
GTGCGGGACCGGTCTCTACCGCATCCTCGGCAAATAACGCATTGGCGCTGACCTCTCGTCAAAAAGCGCTTCGCATCGCTCGGGCAGCGCTCGATTCCAAGGCGGACGATCTCCTCGTTCTGGATCTCAGGAAGGTATCGGCCGCCTTTGATTATTTTGTGATCGCAGGCGCGACTTCCGCACGGCGCGCCCAATCCATTGCCGACGAAATTGCTCATCAGCTCGAATCCTTGAAGATCCGCCCAACGCACACCGACGGGTACGCCGAGGGAAGCTGGGTCTTGTTGGATTACGGATCGGTCGTCGCGCACGTTTTTCTTGCAGAATCGCGCTCTTTTTATCGGCTGGAACGGCTCTGGTCGGATGCCCCCCGAGTCTCGGTTTCGGCGACGGTTGCCGCCGGCCGTCCCCGCCGGATGCGCCCCGTCGTCTCGAAAAAGTCTTAAGCTCCTCATGAGCAACATTTCTCTGGAAACCTCGCTGATTCAGGCCCTGGAATCCGCCGCCGCTTCGTTGGGCGGCAACGTCCCCGTCATTTTGGAGCCGCCGCGCATTCAAACGCATGGGGACTTTGCCACCAACGTGGCCATGCAATTGGCCAAGGTATTGCATCGCCCGCCGATGGAGATTGCCCAAAGTTTGGTCAAGGCGCTCGAGCCGCAGCTTAAAAACGGCCTGGCCTCGGCCATTGAGAAAATAGAAATCAAGCCCCCCGGGTTCATCAATTTCTTCCTCAGCCAATCGCTTCTGCACCGCACATTGCAGGAGGTGCTCACCGCCCGCGAAAATTTCGGCCGCAACAGCATGGCCCAAAAAATCAGAGAGAACACGAAAGTCCAAGTCGAGTTTGTCAGCGCCAACCCGACCGGCCCGCTTTCGGTCGCGCACGGCCGCCAGGCCGCCGTGGGCGATTCCTTGGCCAACATCTTGAATTTTTGCGGTTACGGCGTGACCCGTGAATACTATGTGAATGACGAGGGCAACCAGATTGAGGTGTTGGGCAACACGCTGCTGGCCCGGTATCTGGAAATCCTGGGACTGCCGTTTGAATTTCCGGAAAACGGATACAAGGGGGGCTACATGAAAGCGCTGGCCCAGGAAGCTGTTCAAACCGAAGGCCGCCGCTGGGCGGAGGGTCTCCCCGGCCGCAAAGAATGGTTTATGGAAAAGGCCGGCGGCGCGATTTTGGAGATCATCCGCAAAGAGCTTGAGGATTTTGGCGTTTCGTTTGACGTCTGGTACAGCCAGAGATGTTTGCGGGAAAGCGGAACGCAAGACGATGCGATGGAGTTTTTGAAGCAAAGGGGATATCTGTATCTGCAGGAAGGGGCGTGGTGGCTCAAGTCCACCGCTTTTGGCGATGACAAGGACCGCGTGGTCGTCCGATCCGACGGCCGCCCGACGTACATTGCAGCCGACATCGCCTATCACCGCGAAAAATTCCGAAGGGGCTTCACGAAAATCGTCAATCTCTGGGGGCCGGATCATCACGGCTACATCCCGCGCATGGTGGCCGCCGTCCAAGCGCTGGGCTACCCGCGCGATGCCTTGAAAATCGTCATGGTGCAGCTGTGCACGCTCAAGCGCGGCAATGAAATCATTCCGATGTCCACCCGCGAAGGGGAATTCATCACGCTGCGGCAGGTCATGGAAGAGGTGGGCAAGGACGCGGCGCGTTATTTCTTCGTGATGCGCAGGACCGACAGCCATTTGGATTTTGATTTGGAATTGGCCAAGAAGGCCGCGCCCGAAAATCCGGTCTTTTATATTCAATACGCGCATGCCCGCATCGCCGGCATCCGGGCGAAATTAAATGTACAGGCCATGCGTCCAAACTTTTCGCTGTTGTCGCAGCCGGAAGAACTGCAGATGCTGCGCCGCCTGCGGGAATTTCCATCCGCTGTCGAGGCATGTGCCGAGCAATTTGAACCGCACGGCGTGGCTCGGTATCTGCTGGAGCTGGCCACTGACTTTCATAAATTTTACGATGTCCATCGCGTGGTCACCGAGGATGTCGAATTGACCCGCGCCCGCCTCGGGCTCATCGATGCAGTTCAGATTGTCCTCGCCGCGGGTCTGAAATTGCTCGGCGTTTCCGCTCCCGTCAAGATGTAGAACATGCGATGCGTACAGCGGTACCGCTTGCATTGAGCCGATCATGTTGACGCTGTGCCGGAATCAGACCATTGCCCTGGATGAAGTTTCCCGCGGGCTGACCGCTGCGGGCTATCGCCGCGTCGCCAAAGTTGCCGAGCCGGGAGATTGGTCGCGCCGCGGCGGCATTGTCGACTGTTTCCCGGAAGGATTTGACGCTCCCGTTCGCATCGAGTGGGACGATCAGACGATTCATGCCATCCGCAGTTTTTATCCCGAAACCGGCCAGCCGTTCCACGATCATCAAGCCGTTATTCTTCTTCCGGCCGAAGGCATCACTCACAAACGGTTGCGCACCCAGGGTTGGGCGATTGCCGCCGAGGCCGTTCCGATTGAGCAGTTTGTCGATGTGGAAGTCGGCGACCTGATGGTGCATGTCACCCACGGCATTGGACGTTACAGGGGCCTGAAAAAAGCCAAACTCGGCGATCGCCTCGTCGACCACGTTGCTTTGGAATATGCCGAAGGCGATTTGCTCTACATCCCAATCGATGAAATTTCCCTCATCCAGAAATACGTCGGTTTTGAAGGGCATCGTCCCGCGCTGTCCAAGCTCGGCAGCAAAATGTGGGAACGCATCAAAGAACGCGCCCGGGAAGGGGCGCGCTCGGTGGCTTTTGAATTGCTGTCCCTTCAGGCCAGACGGCTGTCGCGGCCCGGGTTTGCCTCAAAGCCGGACACCGAATGGCAAAAAGAGCTGGAAGGCGCGTTCGCTTATCCGGAAACCCCCGGCCAACTGCACGCCATCGCGGAGGTGAAAGCCGATTTGGAAGCCGCACGCCCGATGGATCGCTTGCTCTGCGGCGATGTCGGCTATGGGAAGACAGAGGTAGCGCTGCGCGCGGCCTTTAAAGTCTGCATGGACAACCGTCAGGTGGCGGTGTTGTGTCCGACGACCATTTTGGCCGAACAGCACGCGGCAACGTTTCGGGAACGGCTCAAACAATTTCCGGTCAATGTCCGGATGCTTTCCCGTTTTCAGAGCGGCGCCGCGCAGGATCAGATCCTCAAAGATTTAAAGGCAGGGCAGGTGGATGTCATCATCGGGACGCACCGCTTGTTTTCTGCCGATGTGGAATTCAAAAATTTGGGATTGCTGGTGGTGGATGAAGAGCAGCGTTTTGGAGTGCGGCACAAGGAGCAGCTCAAGCGCCTGCGCGCCAGCATTGATGTTTTGACGATGTCGGCCACGCCGATCCCCAGAACGCTGTACATGGCTTTGACCGGTGCGCGGTCGATGTCCTTGATCGAAACACCCCCGCAAAAACGGTTGCCGGTTAAAACAATCGTCTCCGGCGTCAAAGATGCCCTCGTGCGTGAAGCGATCCAGCGGGAGATGGACCGGGATGGGCAGGTCTTTGCCGTCTATCCGTGGGTCCGGGGCGTCGAAAAATTAACGCGGCATCTGCAAACGCTTTTGCCCAAGGCCCGCATCCAAGTCGCGCACGGGCAGATGCCTTCGCGCGCCCTTGAGAGCGCCATGCTCAAATTTATGCGGCATGAAATCGATGTCTTGGTGTCGACTTCCATCATTGAATCCGGAATCGACATTCCCAACGCCAATACACTGCTCGTGTTCCGCGCCGAGAGTTTCGGCCTGGCGGATCTTTATCAATTGCGCGGCAGGGTCGGGCGCTTCACGCGCCAAGCGTACGCTTATTTTTTCACGGAGCCGGCGGCGGCGCTCACGCGGGACGCCGAAAAACGCCTGGATGCGCTGGAGAGATTCTCCGGCTTGGGGGCCGGTTTTAAAATTGCCCTGGAAGATCTGCAGCTGCGCGGGGCGGGGAATCTCTTGGGCACCCAGCAGCACGGGCACATCTGCGCCGTCGGATTCGACCTGTATTGCCGGTTGTTGAAATCAGAAGTGGAACGTTTACAGAAAGACGGGTCCTCTCTGTTGACAGGATCCACCCCGCCGTGTTACATTGCTCCCAGTCAAACAACGTAAAAACAAACAGAAAGAGCAATTCCAACCCAGATGGTACTCATGAATACAGGAAGGTCGTCCATCATTCAACAGTTCAAGCTCCACGACAAAGACACCGGTTCTGCCCGGGTGCAGATTGCGCTCTTGACGGACCGGATCAATCAGTTGACCGAGCATTTCAAAGTCCACGTCAAGGATCATCACTCTCGGCGGGGACTGCTCATGCTGGTCAACCGTCGTCGGAAGCTCCTCCACTACCTCAAATCTCAAGATCGCGACGAATATCAGAAATTGATCCATCGGCTCAATCTGCGCAAATGAAGCGCCCCGGAAATCCGGGCGATGTTGAGGACACCCGCGTCGCGACAGAAAGGGAATTCACTCCGTGACACACCGCGTTCAAACCCGTATGGGTCAGCAAGATCTGATCATCGAAACAGGCCGTTTTGCCAAGCAGGCCGATGGCTCCGTCACCGTTCAGATGGGCGGGACAATCGTTCTCGTGGCCGCATGTGCTTCCAGCCGGCCGAGGGAAGGAATCGATTTTCTTCCTTTGACCGTCGAGTATCAGGAAAAGAACTACGCCGCCGGGAAAATTCCAGGCGGCTTTTTCAAACGTGAAGGGCGTCCTTCCGAGAAGGAAATCCTCACCGCGCGCCTGATCGATCGCCCGATCCGTCCGCTGTTTCCCGAAGGATACCGTTCCGAGATCCAAGTCATCGGCATGGTGATTTCGCACGACGGCGTCAACGATCCGGACATCCTGGCAGTCATCGGGGCCTCCGCCGCGCTGTCTATTTCCGACATTCCGTTCCATGGCCCGCTGGGCGCTGTGCGTGTCGGCCGCGTCAACGATCAGTGGGTGGCCAACCCCACCATTCAGGAAGCCGCCGGCGGAACGCTCGACTTGGTGGTGGTCACCAGCCCCGATGGCATCATCATGGTGGAAGCCGGCGCCAAAGAGCTGCCGGAAGCCCAGATGATCGAGGCGCTGCGATTCGGCCAGGAGCAGGCCAAAACAATCGCCAACATTCAAAAAGAATTGGTGATGGCTTGCGGGAAACCGAAGCGCGACGTCAACCTCAGAAAGCCGGCCCCGGAATTGATCGAAAAAGTTCGCCAGCAAGCCCTGTCTGAGCTTGAGGCGGAGATGAAGCGCGCTTCCCAAAAGGAAGGCCGCAGCGAGGCGATGGACGCCCTTTCGGAGAAACTCGTCGAACAGTTTGCGACCGAGGATGGAACGACCACTGAAGCCGACGTTCAAGCGGCTTTGGACACCGTCGCAGCGGCGCATCTTCGCCAGCACATCATGACCAAGCGTCTGCGCGCCGATGGCCGGGATTTGACGACGCTTCGGGACATCACCTGCGAGGTCGGCGTGTTGCCCAGAACGCACGGGTCCGCTCTGTTCACGCGCGGTCAGACCCAGAGTTTATCGGTGGTAACTTTGGGAACGGCTTCCGATGAGCAGACCATTGATGCATTGGAGGGGGAATCCAGCAGGTCGTTTATTCTGCACTACAGCTTCCCGCCATTTTCAGTCGGTGAAGTCCGTCCGATGCGAGGTCCCGGCCGCCGTGAAATCGGCCACGGAGCCCTCGCCGGCCGCGCGTTAGCGGCCGTGGTTCCTTCCAAAGATGATTTCCCGTACACCGTTCGTTTGGTCTCTGAAATTTTAGAATCCAACGGTTCTTCCTCCATGGCCACTGTCTGCGCGGGCACCTTGGCGCTGATGGATGCCGGTATTCCCATCAACGGTCCGGTTTCCGGTGTTGCCATGGGGCTCATTTTTGAAGGGGCCGACCGTTATGCGGTGTTGACCGACATCACCGGCTTGGAAGATCACAGCGGCGACATGGACTGTAAAGTGGCCGGAACGGCCAAAGGTATTACGGCGCTTCAGTTGGATTTGAAGCTGACCGGCGTTCCTCTGGAAGTTTTGGAAAAGGCGATGGAGCAGTCGTGCGCGCCTCGCCAGGCCATTCTCGAAAAAATCGCCCAAGCGATTTCGCAGCCGCGCAGCGAGTTGTCGGCATTCGCCCCGCGCATCACAAAGCTGACCATCGATCCGGAAAAGATCGGAACGGTCATCGGTCCGGGCGGCAAGATGATCCGCAAGATCATCAAAGACACCGGCGCGACTATTGACATCGAAGACGACGGTACCGTGCTGGTCGCTTCCAACGATGCCTCCGCATCCGCGAAGGCCATCGAAGCGATCCGCGGTTTGACCGAAGAGGCCCAGTTGGGCAAAATTTATCAAGGCACCGTCACGCGCATCATGAATTTCGGCGCCTTCATTGAAATTTCTCCGGGCAGGGAAGGCCTGTGCCACGTTTCGGAATTGGACGCCGGTTTCGTTCCCCGCGTGGAAGATGCCGTCAAGATGGGCGATCAATTTCCCGTCAAAGTCATCGAAGTCGATTCCCAAGGCCGCATCAACGTCAGCCGCAAGCAAGCGATGCCGGGGCAGGAGAATGAGCCCCCCGTTCCTCATAAGCGGGAAGGCGGCAGCGGCGGACCTCGGCGCGAACGTTCCGACTCTCGCGGCCCAGACCATCGTCGCGGACCTCGGCGCGAATTCAGCCACAATCGAGAGTCCCGACCGCCTCAGCGATGAGCGTTGCCTTGCGACCCGCAACCAAAGCCCAGAGGGGCATGGTGCGGCTTCCATCTGCCGCGACCAAGGCCCGATTCAACGAAATGAAAGGTTTCCTGCTGCTGGCCGGCGGGCTGTTTGTGCTGGTCAGCTTGGCGACATTCCATCCGGATGATCTGGCTTTCTTCAGCTCCGATCCCTCCGCACGAACGCACAATCTTTGCGGCGTGGCGGGCGCTTATCTGTCGGCAGGCATCCGAACGCTGCTCGGATTGGCCGGATACTTGATTCCCGCGCTTGTCTTTATTTGGGCCGCCGCAGCATTCGTCGGCCGGAAATCGTCCAAACGCTACGCCCAACTGGTTGGATTCATCGGTTTTTGCGTTGCCTCCGGCGCGCTGCTCTCTATTCTCTGGGTCCAAGACGCTTCAGCCCGTGTTTATCGCGGAGGCCTGATCGGCTTGGGAGTGGGGGATTGGCTCCTCCATTACTGCGGATTCATCGGCGCGCTCATCATCCTGCTGGGCATCGGCGCCCTCTCATTCCTGCTGGCCACCGACATGCTCCTTCTTCCAATTTTGACGGTGGTTGGGATGTCAGCGTGGAAAGGGGCCAACAAGACCTGGAGCGGCTTGAACGGTTCCAGAAGATTTCAGGTCAAACCGGCGCGCCCGGCGCCCGATCCCAAAAATTCAAGGGCTTCCCAGCCGCCCACTCTTTCCAAATCCACCGCCGTTGCAGAATCTCCGGAACCCCGATTTATTCTGGCTCCGAAACCAAAACCGCCCGCTCCGAAAGCTGCGGCTCCAAAACCGGAAAGACCCTCCACGCCCGGCAACTACCGGTTGCCGCCGCTGGATTTACTCAACGTTCCGCCCGCGCCTGAGGCGCGGCAGCTGAAAGAGGATCTGCAGACAAGCGCGAAAATTTTGCAGGACACCTTGATGGATTTCGGCATCGAGGTCAATTGCGCCCAGGTCGAGCAAGGCCCGACCATCACCCGTTATGAATTGGAGCCGGCCCCCGGCGTCAAGGTTACCAGAATCACCGGTCTTTCCGATGACATCGCATTGGCGATGAAAGCGCCCTCCGTGCGCATCATCGCTCCGATTCCCGGCAAGGCGCGCATCGGTATTGAAGTTCCCAACGTCAGCGTTGCAAAAGTTTATCTGCGCGAAGTGCTGGAATCGGACGCCTATCGCACCAACAACTCTAAAATCGCGCTGGCATTCGGAAAAGACACCGCCGGCTATCCGCTGGTGGCCGATTTGGCCGCCATGCCGCACCTGCTGATTGCAGGAACGACCGGTTCCGGAAAAACCGTTTGCGTGAACGGCCTGATCACGGCGCTTTTGCTCAACGCAACCCCGGATGAAGTGAAATTTTTGATGGTGGACCCGAAGATGGTGGAAATGGCCGTCTACAACGGCCTGCCGCATCTGTTGGCTCCGGTACAAACCGATCCTAAAAAGGTGCCCAAGGCCCTCAACTGGGTCGTGATGGAAATGGAGAATCGCTACAAGCTTTTTGCGCGCCTGGGGGTGCGCAACATTCAGATGTACCATCAGAAATTCAAAGCCAAGGAATTTCCGGAAGGCGAAGCGCCTCCGACGTTGCCGTATCTGCTGGTCATCATTGACGAGCTGGCCGACTTGATGCTGACGGCCCGCACGGAAATCGAAACATCCATTGCGCGCTTGGCGCAGCTTTCGCGCGCCGTCGGCATTCACATGGTGCTGGCGACACAACGCCCGTCGGTGGATGTGCTGACCGGCGTGATCAAAGCCAATTTCCCGGCGCGCATCTCGTTCCAGGTGGCTTCGAAAGTCGATGCGCGGACCGTGCTCGACACGGTCGGCGCTGAAAAACTTTTGGGGCATGGCGACATGCTCTTTATGAAGCCGGGCGCCGCCAAGCTGATCCGCGCCCAGGCCTGCTTGGTGACCGACCCCGAAATCGAGCGGGTCGTGAGCTTCATCAGGCAGCAGGGATCCGGTTCTTACGATGAATCGTTGTTTGAAGAGGCCGCGAAAGCGCCCGGAGGCGTTCCGGACGATAAAGACTTGATGTACGATGAAGCGGTTCAGATCATCGTGAATTCCGGTCAAGCTTCCGTGTCGCTTCTTCAGCGCCGGCTCAGATTGGGTTATGGACGCGCAGCCCGCATCTTGGATACGATGGAGCAGGAAGGAATTGTAGGACCGATCCGCGGGGCCAAACCCCGCGAGGTCTTGATCAAATCATACAAAGGTTCATCGGGAGCTCCCGATGAGGATGTTCCCGTGCAAGGGGATAAGGTGAGCAATGCCGACGATCGGTGAGCAGCTTCGCAGCGCCCGCGAGACCAAAGGATTGGACATCGAAGAGGCGCATCGGCAGACAAAAATCCACACCCGAATCCTGCGGGCCATGGAAGAAGACCGGGCTGCGGATGTTTTGGATCCGGCATACGCCAAAGGATTCATTAAAAAATACGCAACCTTCCTGAGTCTCGATCCTGCGCCGCTGGTGGAAGCTTATCGCCAGGGCGCGCCGGACCGCCGCGAACCGGCGCCGCTGGCGCTGGAGCGGCCCGGGCGCAAACCGTCCGAGACCCGGGCCTCGAATGGGCTTCTGCCGGCAGTCATCGGGCTTGTCGCGCTGGTGGGGGCGGGGTTCTTCGTATTTTTGACCAAGGATCTGTATCGCTCCGTTTCTCATCCCGGTTCTCCGGCGCCCCGTTCGACTGCGAAGGATTCCTTGAAGCCGGCTGTTCGCGCGGCGGCGGCAACGCCGTCGGCCCCTGCGAAGCTTTTGGTTCCCAAATCCCAGCCGATTCAACTGACCCTGCAAGCCAAACAGGACTGCTGGATGCAGGTCAAGTCCGACGGAAAAGTTTTGTTTCAAAATGTCCTTCCCAAAGGCCGGTCTGAGACCTGGACCGGCAACGATCACATTGAGCTTTGGGTGGGCAATGCCGCCGTTTTGAGCATGACCCTCAACGGAAATTCCCTGGAGCCGCTCCCTTCGGGCGTCATGAAAGGAATCCGGGTGACCCGCTACGGCCTGCGGCTGCCGCAAAAGGATGCGGCAAGGCCCCGGCCTTAAATCTTGAAGCTGCCCAACATTTTAACCGTCAGCCGCATCGGACTGGCGTTTCTGTTCATGCTGGCCCTCTTTTCTCACACCGGCTACGGGCGATTTTGGGCGCTCATCTTGTTTCTCCTGGCCTCCCTGACCGACGGGTTGGACGGTTTTCTGGCGCGCCGCTGGAACCAGACGAGCGCCTTTGGGGCTTTGATGGATCCCATTGCCGACAAAGTTCTCGTGTTGGCTGCTTTTCTCAGCTTTGTAGAAATCGGAATCGTTCCTGCCTGGATGGTGCTGCTGATCTTTACGCGTGAATTTTTGATCACCGGATTGCGGTTGGTGGCTGTCCGGCAGGGGAAAGTATTGGCGGCCGAGCGGGGAGGCAAGCACAAAACGGTTTCTCAAATGGTCGCCATTGCAGTCACGCTGGTTTATCTGATTGTTTTGGATTTTTATAAGTTGCGCGCCCCGGCGGATGCCCTGATGCGGATTGAGCAATGGGGTACCCAAATCGTCCTCGTTTTAACCGCCATCACCGTTGCAATGACGCTCACCAGCGGGGTCTCTTTTGCATGGCGACATCGAAAGGTATTGCTCGGTTCTTAGCAGGATGCTGAAAAAGGGTCATCTGCTTCGTTGCGCGCTGCACTCCCTTGTGCGGCGTATACGCAACATACGCCTCCGCGGTCGCTTGCGCGCGCCTTGCATCTGACGCCTTTTTGAGCATCCTGTCCCGAATGGGGTTTTTCAGCAGACTGTTAGGAAATCGACAAGCGCTTTGCCTGGCTTTCCTTTTCTTCAGTCTTCTCCCGTTTCTTCCAAAAGCTTTCTGCATCGATGAGCCGTTCTTTCTGAAAGTCGCCGAACATATTCTGACGGACTGGCGTCACCCCTACAACTTCTCAATCAATTGGTACGGCACAGCGGAATCCGCCTATGACATCGCCGCAGGCGCGCCTTTGCAAGCTTACTTTCTGGCGGCGGTGATGAAGGGAATCGGACGCGCGGAGTGGCAGATTCACCTGGCCTGTTTCCTGTTCGTGGTCATGGCCTGGGCAGGGATAAGGATCTTGGCGGGACGTTTTACGCGCCACCCCCATTGGGCCGCGCTGTTTGTATTGATCAGCCCTGCTGTTTTTGTGACCTCCCAAGCTTGCATGCCGGACATGTCCGCATTTGCGTTTGAGGTCATGGCGCTGGCCTGTTTTATTCGAGGTTTTGACCGTCAAAAACCGATTTTGCTTTGTGTTTCAGGGGGTCTGGCCGGCGTGGCATTCCTGATCAAATACCATGCGGGCGTGCTGATTCCGCTGGTGATGATCTACGCGGTGTTGCGTGATCGCAAGCGTTTCATCCCCGCAGCGCTCTATTTTGCCGCGGCTTGGATGGCCGTCGTGAGTGTGTGGGGATCGGTTCATCCCATTCAAACCGGTTTCAGCAAGCGCTTTGCTTTGTCGCACAATTGGCTCTCCGTGGGTTTGGTCACGCTGGTTCTTCTCAATTACCTGGGGGCCGCGGCGCTTATCCCAGCGGCTTTTTTTCTCCCTCTGTGGCCGGATCGTCGCAGCCGCATGCAGGCATGGACATGCATCCTCCTGGGCATCTTGGCCGCCTTGCCCGCGAAACAAAGCGGGTATCCTCCATCTTCCATCATTCTTTTGGTCGTTTTCTTGTCCACGGGCTTGTGGGTTGTTGCGCAGATGCTGCGCAAAGGCCGGCGGGACGACCTCTTCCTGTGTTTGTGGCTGGCGCTGATCTTTGCTTCTTGTTTCCAAACTTTCCCAGCCGTTCGCAGAGTTTTGTTCATGCTGCCCCCCATGATTTTTTGGTTTGTAAGAACGATGGAGGCCTCTGCCGTGCCGTGGATTGACCGCCATCGCCGGCTGATTTTCTCAGGGATTGCCTCGGGGACTTGGCTTTTGAGTCTGGGCGTGTCCCATGCGGACTACCGCCAGGCGGATGTTTATCGTCAATTCGCCCGCTCTTTAAGAGAAGAGGCGGATCACCCCGGCGGCCGGCTTTTATTTGCCGGGCACTGGGGTTTTCAATATTACATGGAGCAGCGGGGAGCCAAGCCGATCGATCTTCTTCGGGATCATTTGAATGGCGGCGACACGCTTTTTGTGGCGCAGCGGCCGGTTCCCCTTGTCCATGTTGAAAACTTTGCTCAGTTGGGCAGTGTCTTTGTGAAATCGGTTCCGGACAATTCCTTTTTTCCAATCCGCACTCTCTCCGCAGATGCCGGAGTCAATTTTTATGGCGGCGGAAATGCGGGTTCCGGCCGTTTGGCGTTCTTGCCCTACGGCATCTCCAGAGAGCCCCTCGAAACATTCTTTGTGCTTCATGTCGGTCCTAAGAGCGCCTTTCAGAACCTCCCGTGGCCGCGCGGGGTGGGCCTGGCGAGCGGCGCAAGGCGCGAGGAGCGTGGCGTCCCCCCGGCGGGTGGCGGCGGCTGTTGCGTATACGCCGCACAAGGGGGCGCAGCGCGCAACATTGCCGAGGCAGGTGGTGCGGCAACTTCCGATTGCCGCAGCCACGCAGCAGATGACCCTTTTTCAGCATCCTGCTGGAACCTGCCACCGCAGTAGGGAAAGTCTTTGGTTAGGGAGAACCGGACAATTCGAGTAGCTTTAACCCCAACACAGTCTGCATCCGCTGAAAATCCCGATCTCTGGTGAGGACTATCTTTTGGTGTGCCGTAGCAGTCAACGCGATGATGAGATCCGGAATGCTGATCCCGGTGATTCCGGCAGTTCTCAGTCGCCGGCGGGCCTGTAGCATTTCCTCCCATAAAGCCGGTGGAGGATCGACTCGTGGCAAAGCGGCGAAATCGTCCGAGAGACGGTTAAACTGGCTTCGATCCCGCGCCCCCGAGACAACTTCGACAATCACGAGCCCAGTGGTGCAAACCTGCCCCTCTCCGAGAAGCAAATCGACGGCCTGTCCCAGGGGGGATTTTGCATGACGAAAAAACTCAATCCAGGCCGAGGTGTCGACAAGAATTTGACCCACGACTCAGGCGGCATCCCGGACTTTGCGCGACTTCGGCAAGTCGATCTCAAGCTTCAATTTCCCCCGCAGAGAACGCAGATCCTCCACCTTCCTGGCGTCAATCAAGCGCTGTAACGCCAAAATCAATGTTGCGGTTCGGGTGGGTGTCCCGCAAAGCCGCTGGGCCTCCTCCAATAACTTTTCCGGCAAATCAACAGTCGTACGCATATGCATACCTCCTATTGAATAGTACATTAAAACAATGCATCAATCAATACGAATTTATGCCTTATTTCAGCAGGTGCTTGGCGCGGCCGGCCCAGTCGGAGGCCCTAGGTGAAAATATTCGACAGAAGGCGCCGGAATTCATTGATGGAAACCTGCCCCAGCCCAGCGGTGCGGCTTGAATCCACCGTGATTTTTTCATAACGGAAAGCCAGCCCCTGCAAGATCATCGTGACGAGCGCATTGACCGATGGGTGGATTTCCGGGTCCAGGCCCAGATTCAGGACCTCCACCCGCCACGGAGCAGTCCACCCGGATGGGGCAGATCCGGGGGTTAGAACTTGCAGATCGGTGCTGTGCGGAGCGCAGAAACCGATCACCACCTCCGCCTTCTTGACTCCGTAATTTCCAAGAGTTGCGCGCAGGACTTCTCTCGTTTTTGAAAAAACATCCTCGCGCTGTTTCAGATGGCTCGGCAAAACCTTAGGATCCAGGAATATCTTCAGAACCGCGGCTCTGCCCCGATAATGAGCCATGGCTTTTTCCAATCGAGGGCGGATGATCTCAAGCTGGTTGACGACGGCATCCAGCGTCCAGGGGTCCGGCCACGCACGCTCAATGACGGCTTCGAAATGTTCCGCGGCGCCTGGGTACGGCAGATCCGTGCTGCGGCCGCGAAAATAGTCTCCCTGGTTACGGTGGTCGATAATCAGAGGAGGCAGATGCACCTGCAATCGGAAGTTCTCATGCAGCTGATTTGCCTCCGAAGCATCCGACTCCGTCTCGCTGAGGGTCTGACTGGCATCGGGGATCGGGGCAGCCCAAATCTGCCTGCCCGGCAAGCAAGCACCGACAGCGACGGAAAAGAGAAGGATCGCGGCGGGATACCGGAAAACCACAACAGGGATTGTCATGGATGTTGTTATATTCAAATGTCATCCCGTATAAAAAAGATGCTAAAAATAAAAAGCCCTCTTCAGCTTTTGGTGTGCCGCGGCCGTCAACAGGCGTGCGCTCAAGTCCTATTGACCTTATTCGAAAGAACTTCCTTTTGATAGCGGTCGATCTGGCGGGCGACCTCTCCTGCATCCCAGCCCAAACGCCCGGCCATGAGGCGAGCGGCAGTTTCAGCGCAGTCAAGACCCCGGCACGGGGCCCAGCCCACCTCCAAGCGGCGCCAGAAAACATCGCTCAAGTGGAGCGCCGTCTCCTGCTCAACGGCATAAATGACCTGCGCCTTGATGTGGGCGTGGTGGATGCAAAGCGGCTGAGCCATGGCATGATCGTTGCGGACAATGTCGGCCGCGGCATGCGCGCGGACCCCGTAAAGATCCACGAGATTGCGCACAGTTTCGGGATGAAATAGGCCTTGCGCCAATAAATCTCGCATCTGGAGCCGGGCCTCTTCTGTGGAGCGCCATTCTTCTCTGAGGCCCAGAGGAATTTGGTGGGTTCGACACGGCAAAGCCGGAGTTTTGATGCGCGGCAAGAGTCCATCAATGACCTCCTGAGCCACGCGGCGATAGGTGGTGAATTTGCCTCCGACCAGCGTGATCAAACCGTCCGGGTCCGAATGAACCAAATGCCCGCGGCTGGCATGCCAAGGCACCTTCTCGCCGCTGTTGACCAAGGGACGCACGCCGGCAAACGTCGTCACAACTTCTTTTGTATTGAGCCGGAGCTTCGGCAGCAGCTTGTTTGTTTCTTCCAAAAGATAGGCGACCTCATCTTGCGTTGCCGTGACTTTGTCCAAAGAAGCGCTGTAATCGGTGTCCGTGGTTCCGATCAGCGTCCACTCTTTCCAGGGAACCAGAAAATAGATCCGGCCATCCCGCTTGGCAGACAATACCAGCACTCGCTGAATCGGCAGCTTCCGGTAAACAACATGAATCCCCTTGCTCGGCCGAACCAGCGCTTGGGCCCGGGGATTAGAGAGCCGGCGCACGGCATCCGCCCAAGGACCCGTCGTATTGACCACCGCTTTGCTGCGAATGGTCATCCGCCCCGACGTCATTCCATCTTCGACGGCAACACCGGTGATGGCGCCATTTTCCTTTTCAAAACCGACCACTTTGGCGTAATTGACAACAACGGCGCCGGCTTCATCGGCGCCCAAAAGGTTTTCCAAACAAAGCCGCACATCGTCCATCTGAGCATCCATGTATTCGGCGGCGCCTTGAATTGAAAGCCCCGAAAGAACCGGCTCTGCTTTTTCAGACCGGCTGCGGGAGTAAAAATGGTGGGGTTGGATTCTGGCCTTGCCCGCCAGCAGGTCGTAGAGCGCCACGCCGGCTCGGATTTTCCATGCGGGTCGCGGGGACCCCGGAAAAACAGGAACGAGAAACGGAAGCGGCCGAACCAAGTGGGGCGCCAAATGGAGGAGGGTCTGCCGCTCACGCAATGCTCGACGGACCAGGCCAAAATCCAATTGCTCCAGATAGCGCAAACCGCCATGAATCAGCTTGGTGGTTTTGGAAGAAGTGCCGCTGACAAAATCGTTCTGCTCCACCAGGGCGACTTTCAAACCGCGCAGCGCGGCATCCCTGGCAATACCGGCCCCCATGATGCCGCCGCCGATCAC
>JACQQZ010000163.1 GCA_016206755.1 Candidatus Omnitrophota bacterium | reverse complement strand
TATACACATTCACGAAGCGGCGCAGCTTCCCCTGCTCATCGCAAAGCCGCTCCTTGATCCCGGGAAATTTTTTCTCCAAATTGGCAAGCAAATCGCCGACGGTCGCCCCATCGGCGCTGACCTCGGCTTGGTTGCCGGTCAGCTTCTGCAAGGGGGTCGGAATACGGATGGTGATGGCCATTTAAGACTTCTCCTTCATATTCTCTTCGAATGAATCGAGTGTCGGTTTAATTTTAATGGGCCGGCCGATGTGACCGGCCACGGCCTCCTGGGTCTTGAGCCCGTTGCCTGTGATGCAGATGACGATGGATTCATCGCGCGGAATTTTCTTCTCTTCGATGAGGCGTTTGGCGGCGGCGACGGTGACGCCGCCTGCGGTTTCCGTGAAAATACCTTCTGTTTGAGCCAACAGCTTCATCGCTTCGATAATTTCCTGATCGCCGACCGCCGATGCCCATCCTTCGGTTTCCCGAATGGCATCGGCCGCATAGTAGCCGTCGGCCGGATTGCCGATGGCCAATGATTTTGCGATGGTTTTTGGCTTGACCGGCTTGATGATGTCAGAACCCTGATGGACCGCGGTCGCGATGGGACTGCAACCTTCCGCCTGGGCGGCGTAAAGACGGGTTGGGGGCTCATCGATGAGCCCCATCCTGTGGAACTCCTTGAAACTTTTCCAAATTTTGACCAGCAGCGATCCGCTGGCGGCAGGAACCACGATGTGCTGCGGCGCTTTCCAGCCCAATTGCTCTGCGATTTCAAATCCGTACGTTTTTGACCCTTCCGCATAGTAAGGGCGGATGTTGATGTTGACGAAGGCCCACTTGTAACGGGCGCCGATTTCCGCGCAGAGGCGATTGACCTCGTCGTAGTTGCCCTCGACGGCCACCAATTTTGGCGCGTAAATCAGCGAACCGATCACCTTGCCCATTTCCAAATCGGCCGGGATAAAAATCACGCGCTTGAGGCCCGCCTTGGCGCCCAACGCCGAAACGGCATTGGCCAAATTCCCCGTCGAGGCGCAGGAAACCGTATCGAATTTCAACTCTTTGGCGCGCGAGAGCGCCACTGAAACCACGCGGTCTTTGAAGGAAAGCGTGGGGTGACAGGCGGAATCGTCTTTGATGTAAAGCTCTTTCACGCCGAAAGCGGCCCCCAGACGCCGGGCGCGGTAGAAAGGTGTAAAGCCGGTATGAAATCCGACGGTCGGCTCTCCGTCGATGGGCAAAAGCTCGCGGTAACGCCAAATGTTTTGGGGGCGGCTTTCGACAAGCCGGCGGGTCAAGGTGGCTCTGATGCGCTCGTAATCGTAGTCGACTTCCAGCGAGCCAAAGCAATACTCGCAGACATAAATGGCCTCTGCGGGATAATGCCGGCCGCACTCGCGGCACTTTAACCCTTTGATGGTGCTCATCTTGTGATTGTTCACTCCTTCGACGGATCGGACGGATAAAACCGGCAACATATCCGTTTATTATAGGGGCGGCTCAACTGCCCTGTCAACGATTTGGGATGCGCCCGGGAGGAGCCGTGGCTGCGGCCAAAGGAAGCCGCACCATGACCTTCGGGCCTTTGGCTGCGGCCGGCGGAAGCCGCACCACTTCCAATCCCTGAGGTCGTTAAGAGGCGGTTTTGACTTTGGTCAGGGCCTTGGGCAAAATGACGATTTCTACGCGGCGATTTTGCTGACGGCCTTTTGGGTCTGCATTTGAAGCAACGGGCTGGTATTCGCCAAAACCGTTGGCCTGGAAACGCGCCGGGGGCAGACCGCGCGCATCGACAAAATAATGCAGCACGGCCAAAGCGCGAGCGCTTGAAAGCTCCCAGTTGGACTTCCATCCGGAGTGCTTGATCGGGTCATTGTCGGTGTGTCCCTCGACGGCAACGTCGTTTTCGTTGACGGTCGTCGCCAAAACCTCGGCCACTTTGTCCAAGACTTCATGCGCATCGGGCTTCACAGCGGCTTTGCCCGAATCAAAGAGAATCTCCGCCAAGAATGTGATGACCAGGCCCCGCTCGGTCATCGTCAGCTTGGCTTTGTAGTCTCCAATCTGCTTTTGCAGATCGCGGGCCAGCCGGTCCTTGGCTTCTTCCAGCTCATCGACTTTTTTGACCGCCTTCTGCTTCTCTTCCGCCAAACGTTTTCGCTCGTCGTACAGGCGGGAGAGCTCCTCGTCGCGCATCCGCATTTGCCTCCGGAGGTCTTCGTGCTGATTCTGGAGCGCCTGCAGCTCGGCGGCCAACCGATCGGCCTTCTTTGCTTTATTGAGCGTGCTGCATCCAGTCACCAACAAAACCATCATCAAAAAACAAAGGGATCGTTTCACAGGATCGTTCCTCCGTAAATTCTTGGCTGCTGCTGCCGTGATCTCTTTCTTTCTTTTCCGGGAAGGGCTTGGGCTGATCCGGCGACTTCAACTTGAACGAACGGGGCGGTGTAGCGCTTCCCCTCATGCTCGACGGTCACCGGGCCCAGCTTGTGCGTCCCGGGTTGCTCGGCCACCAGAAGATACTGGAGCGTCACTGCCAATTGCATCTGTCCTTGCCGAATGTCAACTTGCTGAGATTGTCCCGTGGTCATCAGGTGAAATCCTTCAAAAGAGCCGATGTCCACGCGAGGAGTGGTCTTGACGGGACCTGTAATGGTCACGGAAAAAGTCAGGGGCTCGCCCACCGACACCTTGATCTTATCGACGCGGCTGGACACCGCCAAATCGGCCGGGGCCGGATCGGCGACTGCTTGTGTTGCCAGCAACAACGCGGCTGCTACGACGAGGCCTCGGGCTGCGGTTCGGATGTAGGACTGAATATGCGAACTGGAATCGGTTGGCATCGTTCTTTGAAACGCTCCGCATCTCGCTCGGTTCCCACCAAAGAACCGTAGTGCATCGGAATGGCCATTTTCGGATTGATGAGGGCCGCGGCGGTTGCCGCCTCTTCAGCCGTCATGCAATAGGTTCCGCTGACGGGCAGAAGGGCCACGTCGATATTTTCAAGTTCCCGCATCTCAGGAATGACGTCGGTGTCGCCGGCATGATAAACCCGCTCTTTGCCCATTTCGACGACGTACCCCGCCCAATTCTTTGACTTCGGGTGATGCATTTTATTCGTGTTGTACGCCGGCACGACTTCCACCGTGACGCCGTCGAGCTCCAGCGATTCGCCCGGTTTGACGCGGCGCACAGTCGCAATCGATTCTGCGAGATCTTGGATGCAGTCCGGAGGCCCCACCAGAACGGTCGACGGTTTTGCAACTTTGAGCACATCTTCGACGGAAAGGTGGTCAAAATGGGAATGGGTGATGAGAATCACATCGGCGTCATGCGGCTCCGAGGCGAGGCGCCAGGGGTCAATGTAGACGACCTTTTTGGCCTTTTCAATGCGGAAAGAGGCGTGCCCCAGCCACTCAATCCCCTTCTCCGGGCCGGCATCCACGCACCCGACCTGCCAGACCGATAAGAGAGCCGCTGCAGCCAAAAAGAAAAAAGCCCGTTTCAACATGCCCTTCAGTATAACAAGGGGATTTTGGCCGCGCAACCGCCGTCATGCCGCCGTTATGCCGCAGTTTCAAGACCGGCGCGGCCGATGATTTGCCGCCAGAACGCTTCGGAGGCAGGCGGGATATGCAAGTGAGCGCCCAGCCAGGCCAAATCGGCGCGGCGCAGCAACTCAACGTAAGACAGCCCCATCTCGGACATTTGCGTGCGCAACGCTCCGATCAAGACGCCGACATCGGCTCTTTCTTCAAGCTCAACAACCACGGGAACAATAAGACGAAGCGATTGGGAATCCAAAATTCGCGCAGCGACCTGGTCCGCTTCTTCTCTATCGCGAGCAACCACAGCCAAAGGAATGCGCTCTCCTGGGTTGGTTTGCAAACTCTCGAGGATCGGCAAAACAGTTGCAGCCATCTCCGGGCCGATGATGATCCCGCGCACACCCGCCCCGCGCGGCAATGCAATTTCTTCCAATCCGGCCGCTTGCGCATCCAATCGAACTGCTGTTGCGCCGCCGCTCGGTTCAATCTCAATAATTTCATGTTTGCGCTTTTTCCAATAATCTTTTGCAGCTTCATATTTTTCAGCCGTCACTCCAATGGCAATGGAGCCTCCTAAGCCGGCCGCCATAATTCGTCCTGCTGCAGATTCACGGCCGATTGCTCTCTCAAAATCATCGATCATTGCATCCACTGCAGGCGTGCTTCGGAAAAATGCTTCGGTCGGCTGAGCTTGCCCCCAGGTGGTTGTCGCAAATTCCTGTCCCTGCTGCCGATTGTGATCCCAAACCGCGCGGTCGCCACTGTGAGCTTCTTGCATCAGCTCAACCAAGAGCCGTGTATTGCCTTGGCGGGCGGCTTCGACATATTCATAGCCGCGCCGAACTTCATTGACTGCATACCAAGCCATCTGACGCACCGGAATGACCGATGCCAAGCGCAATGTTTGAAGCTGAGCGGCAGCAGCAGCGCCTTGAAT
>JACQQZ010000152.1 GCA_016206755.1 Candidatus Omnitrophota bacterium | reverse complement strand
TGTCAAGCAGATGTACGGTTTACACAGATTTTCGCTTGAGCTGCTTTTCAACCAAATCAGCGCAGCGGCGGCCGGAAAGAAGCATCGATCCGAAAGCCGGCCCCATGCGAGGAGTGCCGTATGTGGCGGAAACAGCCAGGCCGGTCACGAAGACCCCCGGGTACGCTTCCCCTGTTTTGTCCATGACCGCTTGCTCTCCGCTTTCCACCCACATGGCGCCATCCCCGGGAACTTGGGAGGTCAACCCCCGCTTGGCGAGGAATTTTAAGACATCCGCATCGTGGCCTGTGGCATCAATGACGATCTTTGATTCTAAGGCGATTGGATCCACGTGAGCCAGGGCTTTGGGCAAAGCAGAAATAGGAGACCAATTGACCACGACACCTTCCACGCGCCCCGCTTCGCGCACCACCACATCCACCGCCGCCGTCATCTGGGCAAATTTGACTCCGGCATCACAGGTGGCGGCAATCAGCTTGGAGCAAACATGGGGTGCGTTTGCAACGAAGAGGCCTTTTTGGACTTGGCGACAAGGAACGCCCAGTTCCTTGAGGATGGTTTGCGCAGGGGCGCGGACGGTCAGCTTATTAAAAAGATACCCGCCCAGCCAGAGACCGCCGCCCAAATAATTGGCCGATTCCAACACCAGGACTTTCCTCCCCTTGCGCGCCAGATCGCGCGCAGCCATCAGCCCGCTGGGACCGGCCCCGACGACAATGCAGTCGCTTTGGATGACGCCGTCGAATTCCTGCGCGAAAGCGCGGACGATGGCGCGAGTAATGTCGGCTTCGCCGGTCTTGGAAAACGTAGCTTTCATTCTCTTGAGCATCAGGGGAAAGCGTCCCTGTCCTCTCATCGAGAAGGACAGGGACGCGAAAGTTTAAGTTAAATCAGTTTGTTTCCAGGTTTGCGCGGAGGATCGTTGGACGGGCGCGGCGTGATTCTGGGACTGCCTTTGAATTGAGGCGTAAGCTCTTTGTTGACCTTGGCATACTCGGGCGCCTGATCTTCAGACTCCACAATCGCCCCAATCGGACAAACCGGCAAGCAAGCGCCGCAGGTGATGCAAACCTCCGGATCAATGATCATAAACGGCTCACCCTTGTAATGGCCAGGATGAATGCAGTCGACCGGACAGACTTCGGCGCAAGAACCGTACTGTTCGCCCAAACACTTCTCCGTAATCACATAAGACATGCGAATCCTCCTCTATTGGATGCGAATGAGAATAACACTAAAGTGCTGGATTTTCAACCCGCCGGGCTTTGGGAATCCACAGCTGCGATGTGATCAAAAATGTCGCCGCAAGCAGCAGCGTACAGGTCAGCGCGCCCCAGGGTGCCGGCAGAATGTACCACACGCCGGCCGCCAAGACGTTGGCCAGCGACACCGGCAAAAGACACTTCCATGCAAAAGCCATCAACTGATCGATGCGAAAGCGCGGCCATGTCCCGCGAATCCAGATCATCACAAACACCAAGCCGTATGTTTTGATGAGCAACCATGCCCACCCCGGCAAAATCGGCCCCATCCACCCGCCCAAGAAAAGCGTGGCCCCCAACGCGGAGACGGCGAAGACGCTTAAATATTCCGCCATGTAGAAGAGCGCGAATTTCATCCCGCTGTATTCGGTGTGGAATCCGCCCACCAGCTCCGACTCCGCTTCCGGCAAATCAAACGGGGTGCGGTTGACTTCCGCCAGCGCACAGATAAAGAAAACGGCAAACCCTGCAAATCCCCACGGTGTTGCCAAAAACCACCGGCCGGTCTGAGCTTGAACGATCTCCGCCGTGGACATGGACCCGGCCATCATCACCACAACGGCCAAGTTCAACACCATCGGGACTTCATAGGCAATGATTTGAGCCGCGCTTCGAATGGCCCCCAAGAGCGAGAACTTGCTGCGGGAGCCCCACCCTGCCATAAAAATGGCCAGCGTCTCTACGGATGAAACCGCCAGGAAAAACAAAAGTCCCGTGTTGAGATCGGCGAGAATGATTTTGGGTCCCAGTGGAATCACGGCAAACAACAGGAGCGCCGGAATCACAATCACAATCGGAGCCAGTGTGTGAGCCATCCGGTCCGCGCCGCGCGGCACGATGTCCTCTTTGGTCAACATCTTCACGCCGTCGGCCAACGGCTGCAGAAGTCCGTAGCGGCCCACGCGAGTCGGTCCAAAGCGGTCCTGCATGCGGGCAATCGTTTTCCGCTCCATCCAGGTCGCATACATCATTACCACAGGAGCCAGCGCCAAAATAAGGACAACGCCGATGAGGATGCCGATCAATCCCATTCGAGCGCTCCTTTCCTCCAAGCGTAAACAAGCCCAATCGCCAAAACAGCGACAAAAACAACCATGGCCACAAAACCAGCTATCCCAACCTGCTTGAAGACAATAGCCCAAGGAAACAAGAAAAGAACCTCGACGTCAAAGACCACAAAAGCAATCGCATACAAATAATACTGTATCCTAAATTGTCCCCACGGATCTCCCGCGGAAGGCACGCCGCATTCGTACGGCTCTGACTTGCCTTGCGACGGTTTCTTCGGTGCAATGAATTTTGCCAAGACCAGCGGCAGGATCGGAACAACAACCGCGGCCAACCCCAGCAGCAGAACCGCCAAATAATTGATCTTGTAGCCGATGGCTTCTTCTATCATGGGGGGGTCCCCGGCGCCGGCTTGGCTGCCGCAGCGGCTGCAGCTGCAGTGGCTGCTTTCTTGGCGGCGGCTGCCTGACGCTTGGCTTCTTCTTCCGCCCACGCCCCAGGATGCGTCTTGGCATAGTTTTCGGTTGGAACCAGCAACCGATCCATCTCGAAAATATGAGACTTGTCCCGTTCACTGTTCGAAAGCTCGAAGTCATGGCCCATTTTGATGGCATCGAACGGGCAATACTCCGAGCAAAATCCGCAGTTCATGCAGACATCCATATCAATGGTAAATTCCGCCGGTTTGGGTTTCGGTTTGCCTGCCACAGCATCTTTGGCCTGCACAATCCAAATGCACTGCGGCGGGCAGACCTTGGCGCAAATCCCGCAGGCGGTGCAGCGGATCGACTCTTCAGTAGCCGGTTGGCCTGTATTGCCGTTGTAAATCAAAAACGGCAGGACGCGCAGCCGCTCCGGAACAGCCAATTTTTCTTCCGGATACGGAACGGTGAAGATGCCGTCTTGTGTTGGCAGTTGGCGAACGTTGCCCTGGGCGAACTTCCGGCCGACACCTTTGACGTAGGTGCGGACAAAATGACTGAACGTAATTCCCAGACCGCGCAGAAGCTCAACGCCGTAGAGCTGCATCAGCGATCGACCTCCCCCAAAACAATGTCGATCGATCCGAGAATGGCGACCACATCCGCGACCAGATGCCCCCGGCACATCGTTTCCAGAGCCGTTAAATTGATAAAGCTGGGGGAGCGGACGTGATAACGGTACGGATGATCCGTTCCATCGCCGACAATGTAAAATCCAAGCTCGCCTTTGGGATTCTCCACGCGTCCGTAAGACTCTCCGGCCGGAACGCGGACATTCCACGCCTTCTTGCCCCCTTGAATTTCTCCGGCCGGCAATTCTTTAAATGCCTGGCGCAGAATCCTCAGCGACTCGCGCATTTCATCAATGCGGATCTGGTAACGGGCGTAAACATCTCCGGTGGTACGCGTTGGAATCTCAAATGGGAATCGCTCGTACAAAGAGTACGGTTGGGCACGACGAACATCGTAGGAAACTCCCGAAGCGCGCAAGACCGGACCGGAAGCGGACATTGCGATCGCTTGCTCTCGTGTCAGCGCGCCGACCCCTTTGCATCGGGAAGTGAGAATCTCATTGCGAGAGAGAAAACGATCGATCTGGTCGATGCTCCTGGGCAAGCGTTCTTCGATGAGGCCCTTGGACAACGTCATGAATTCTTCCGTCAGATCCGCCGCTACCCCGCCAAAACGAAAATAATTGCACATCATGCGCGACCCGGAAACCATTTCAAATAAATCCAGAATGAGCTCGCGTTCTTCAATGGCGTACAACGCAGGCGTAAAAAAAGCCCCCAAATCATTGAGCAAGAATCCGGTGGCCCAGAAGTGGCTGAGGATTCTTGTGTATTCCGCCATGATGATGCGGATGTAGTCGGCGCGCTCCGGAACCGGAACGCCGGTGAGCTTTTCGACGGCAATGGCATAGCCGAAGTTATTGCCCATCGAGGTCAGATAATCCAAGCGGTCGGTGTACGGAAAATTCATGATGTAGGTGTTGCGCTCGCCGATCTTTTCATGGTTACGATGCATGTAACCCATGATCGGTTCCAGGCCCACAATCCTTTCGCCTTGCACCGCCACCTTCATCCGGAAAACACCGTGCGTCGAAGGATGCTGCGGCCCGAGATTCACAACGAGGAAGTCGCCATTTTGCTGCAAGCTCACTCCTTCGTTGTCCACGGGAGGCGCGGCTTCGTCGTCGAACGTTTTTTGAGAGGCGTCCCAAGAAGCCGGATACTTCACATTGTCGCGCCAGAAGACGCGCCCTTCCGCGCGGCGGTGATGCCCTTCCTTCCAACGGCTGGAGAACATCTTGCCCGGCTCTTCGTAATACGGCTCAAGATAATTTTTGCGCAGCGGCCAACCTTCAAATCCATCCCACATCAAAATTCGCCTCAAGTTGGGGTGGCCCTCAAAGTGAATTCCCATCATGTCGTAGCATTCGCGTTCCTGGAAATTTGCCCCCGGCCAAACAGGGGTCAGCGAAGGGACGCGCGGATTGTCTTTCGGAGTGCGAACTTTCAGCGTCAGCGGCTTTTCCGATCGAGCCGTGGAAACGACGTGACTGACCACCTCAAAACAATCCTGGTAATCGGCGCTGGTGAGATTGGCCAGATAATCGTAGCCCAAGTCCGGTTGCTCTTTGAGATACCGCGCAACGGTCAAGGCAACCGCCGGGGCCAGCAACAATGCATCCCCCTGGGGCTCCACGGCATCCTGCCCGAATTGCTGGCGAAGACGGGCGATGAGCTCCCGCCGGCCTTCCGTCGGAGTCGCCTGAAACGAAGGGATGGTGGCCGGTAAAGCGGGGACTGTCCCTGCAAGGGACTGTCCCCCTGCTTCCCGAAGCGTTTTCTGAATTTCCGGGATGCGGCGCTGATCGATGAGATCGGGGCCCAAAAGAGGGACCGGAATTTCATTTTCTAAAGTTTGGGAATTTTTTTGATACCAGCGCACCTTGGAGATTTCCTGGCCATCGATGATCTTCTGCAGCGTCATCAGGCCATGCAAGAGCGCCTGCGGCGTCGGAGGGCATCCCGGAATATAAACGTCCACCGGCAAAAACTTGTCGATTCCGGAGACGACATTGTATCCTTCTTTGAAAGGCCCGCCGGCGGTAGCGCATGCCCCCATTGAAATCACATACTTCGGTTCCGGCATTTGGTTGTAGAGCCGGACGATCATCGGCACCATTTTCTTGGTCACGGTACCGGAGACGATCATGAGGTCCGCTTGGCGGGGACTGGCCCGGAAAAGTTCTGCGCCGAAACGGGCGATGTCAAAACGGGAGGCGGCAGTGGCGATCATTTCGATGGCGCAGCAGGCCAAGCCGAATTGCAGCGGCCAAATGGAGGAACGCCGCCCCCAATTGTAAACCTGCTCCGCCATCCTGAGCAGCCCGCCCCAGGTGGTCACGGAAATGTGCCGGCGAACTTCCTGCTCAAGCGCCGCTTCTTCCGTCACCACCCGAATCGGAATGCTCATGCCTGCCCCTGAGATTTTCGATAAATCCGGGCGCGTTCGCAATAGTTTTTTACCCAGAACCGCATCTCTTGGAGCTCTTTTGCCGACACTTTTCGGATCACGCGCGCCGGAACGCCGACCGCCAGCATACGCGGAGGAATTTTCATTCCCTCCGGAATCAAAGCACCCGCTGCAACAACGGCTTCTTTGCCGATGCACGCACCGCTCAAAACATTGGCGCCCATGCCGATGAGCGCACCGTCCTCAACCCGCGCCCCATGCACATTGACAATGTGCCCGACGGTGACATTGTCCCCGACGATGCACGGCTCGCGGCGGCCTACGTGCAGGACGGAACCGTCTTGAATGTTTGACCGCTCGCCGACTTCAATGCGGTTGACGTCGCCGCGCAGCACCGCACGAAACCAAATGCCGGCATTTTTGCCGATTGCCACCCGGCCGATGAGGTCAGAGCCCTCCGCGATAAAAGCCGTCGGGTGAATCGTTGGATAAATCCCGCAAAACTCCCAGATCATTCAGTTTCACGTGCCGTCTGTACAGTCATTGCGTTCTCCCCCAGCGCAACCGCCGGCATTGTGCGGACTGTAGGCAACAAGCCGGCGAACAATTTTGCCGCCGACCAAATGTTTTTCAACGATCTCCTCGACATCTTCCAGCTTCAGCTTGGAGTACCAGATTCCCTCCGGTTCCACGTACAAGTTGGGCGCCATCCGGCACAAACCAAAACAGCCGCGCCCCAAAACTTCAACCTCGGCGGCCAGCCCATGTCGCGCAACGGACGCCTTCAGGGCATCCATGATTTCCTGGGATTTTTTCGTAGGGCACGTCAGCCCTTGCACATCCACAAAAATCCGGCGATGCATGAACTACCAACCCACCGGTGTGGGCTGGGATTGGAGATTGGCCACGCTGACATGGGCCGCCACTTGCCGGGCCGCCTCGCGCAGCGCCCGCGCCGCCGGGGCATCCGGAAGCGCCACCACAATCGGCGTCCCGCAGTCCGAATACTCGCAGACTTGGAACGCCAGAGGAATTTCCCCTAAGAACGCAATGCCCATCTTCCCGGCGGCCGCCCGGCCCCCGCCCCGCTTAAAGATAGGAGTGGAGGTTTGGCAGGACGGGCAAACAAAAGCGCTCATATTTTCAATCAAACCGAGAATGGGGACCTTGACCTTGTTCAACATCGAAACAGCTTTTTTAACATCAGCCAGCGCAACGTCCTGCGGGGTTGTCACCACAACCGCCCCCGTCAATGGAATCATCTGGGACAGCGAAAGCTGAACGTCACCGGTTCCGGGCGGAAGATCCACCACAAGATAATCCAGTTCTCCCCAAGCGACTTCTTTTAAGAATTTCTGCATCGCGCCATGGAGCATCGGCCCGCGCCAAACAACGGCCTCATCTTCTTTGAGCAAAAACCCCATCGACATCAGCTTGATGCCATGACCTTCGGCTGGAATCAACTTGCCATCTTTCATCGGAGGTAAAGTTTTCACACCGAGCATGATCGGCACATTGGGACCATAGATGTCGGCATCCAGCAGTCCGACTTTCGCCCCATCCTGCGCCAAAGCGGCCGCCACATTGACGCTGACCGTCGTCTTGCCGACACCGCCCTTACCACTGCCGATGGCAATCACATTTTTGACGCCGCTTAAAACATTGCCGAGCGCGGGGCTTTGCCGAACCATCGCACCCCATTGAATTTGAATGCCGGTGATTCCGGGGAGATTGCGCAGGGCGGCTCGAATGTCTTCCTCGATTTTGGCTTTCAGCGGGCAGGCGGGGGTGGTCAATTCGATGGTCAATGACAGAACGTTTCCGGAAATGGCCGTGTCCTTGACCATCCCCATTGAAACGATGTCGCGACCAAGCTCTGGATCTTTGACCTGGCGCAACAGCTCTATCACCTGATCTGGAGTGACGGTTGGCGGCACAAGAATCTCCCGGTAGGAATGGATTTATACTAACATGGAAAAATTTTATTTTCCAGGAACCAAGACGATTTTTCCGAAATTCTGGCGCCCGAGCATCCGCT
>JACQQZ010000151.1 GCA_016206755.1 Candidatus Omnitrophota bacterium | reverse complement strand
GCCTCCACCGGCGAAGTCAAAGCGGTCAAGCTGCTCTCCGTCGCGGGCGCTTACTGGCGCGGCGATGAAAAGAATCCGCAGCTGACCCGCATTTACGGCACGGCTTTCTACTCGCAAAAAGAGATGGATGAATTTTTGAAGCTGCGCGAACAGGCCAAAGAGCGCGATCATCGGAAGCTCGGCAAAGAGTTGGGTCTGTTCACCCTCTTGGAAGAAGCCGGCGCGGGCCTTGTTTTTTATCTGCCCAAAGGCGCTTTGGTTCGACACCTCGTCGAGGAATTCTTGCGGCAAGAGCATTTTCGCCGCGGTTATCAGCCGGTGGTGACGCCGCATCTTTTGCGCTCCAACGTCTGGGAGCGCTCGGGACACTACGGCTATTACAAAGAGAACATGTACATTTTCAAAGTTGAGAATCAAGAATACGGGGTCAAGCCGATGAATTGCCCCGGGCACATCTTGATTTATGAAACGGGCCTGCGCAGTTATCGTGAATTGCCGCTTCGATTTTTTGAATTGGGCACTGTTTATCGCAATGAAAAGTCCGGCGTGCTGCACGGGCTCTTGCGCGTGCGCGGATTTACGCAGGATGATGCGCACATCTTCTGCCGTCCCTCCCAGTTGGAGTCGGAAATCGGCGATGTCGTGCAATTTGTCCTGGAAGTCATGGGCACATTCGGGTTTAAAGATCACGAAATCGTCGTCAGCACGCGCCCGAAAAATTTTCTGGGCGACCCCGCGCAGTGGGATGAAGCGGAACGCATTTTGAAGCTCGTGCTCGATAAGACACAGGTGCCTTACGAAATCAACGAAGGAGACGGCGCATTTTACGGCCCAAAAATCGACATCAAAGTCAGAGACGCCTTAAAGCGTCTCTGGCAATGCGCGACGGTGCAGCTGGATTTCGTGCTGCCCAAGCGGTTTAACCTCACCTACATCGAGGAAAATGGACAACCGGCGGTGCCGGCCATGGTGCACCGCGCGATTCTTGGATCCGTCGAGCGATTCATGGGGATGCTCGTGGAGCATTACGGCGGGGCGTTCCCGGCGTGGTTGTCACCGGTGCAATTGATGATCATCCCGATTGCTGAAACGCACATGGAGTTTGCGCGCCAAGTTGCCCGGCAGGCGCATTCGCGCGGGATTCGCGTCGAGCTCGACGAGCGCAATGAGCGGATGCAGGCGAAGATCCGCGACGCGCAGATGAACAAAATCCCATTTATGTTTGTCATCGGAAACAGGGAACAGGCCGCTGGGTCTGTCGCCGTGCGCACGCGCGCCGGCGGCGACCAGGGAACTTTAACCGTGGCGGCCGCCCTCGAACAAATCGCACAAGCGATCACCACAAGGAGGCCAGACTGATCCCATCATCACCCAGAGACCGGATGATCCCCAGGAAACAAGATCCCAACGAACCGCGCGTGAACGAACGGATCCGGGTTCCCCAGATTCGTTTGATCGGCGCCGGCGGCGAGCAATTGGGGATTGTGAACCCCCAGGAAGGCATGAGGATTGCCCGAGAGAACACGCTCGATTTGGTGGAAGTCGCCCCCGCGGCGCGTCCGCCGGTCTGCCGCGTCATGGATTTTTCGAAGTACAAATACGAGCAGGCCAAAAAGAGCAAAGAGGCAAGAAAGCATCAGCGTTCGACCCACCTCAAAGAAATCCGGGTTCGGCCGCACATCGAGGATCACGATTACCATACGAAGCTGAAATTTCTCGAGAAATTCCTCAAACGCGGGGATAAAGTGAAAGTCACCCTGGTGTTCCGCGGACGGGAGATGGCGCACCAGGAATTTGGAAAGCGGGTGCTGGATCGGTTTATGACGGATTTGAGCCCCCTGGCGAATGTCGAGAAGGCGCCGATTCAGGAAGGGCGTATGATCTTTTTGACGTTTGCACCAAAAGCTTAACAAAAGCAATCGGTGTCTGACGCCTGACGGGTGTCAGACACCCTGGAAGGAGTGTTATGCCGAAGATAAAGAGCAATCGTTCCATGCGCCGTCGATTTCGTTTCACCAAGAGCGGAAAGCTCAAGCGCGCCCAGGCCAACCGCCGGCACTTGTTGAGTCACCGCACCCACAAACGCAAACGCCATTTGCGCAAGCCTGCGCTGGTATTTGAATCGCAGGCCCGCAACATTGAGCGCTTGTTACCGTATTCATCATGATGCAGATCGGCGTCAGACGCCCGAATGCGGCGTCAGACACCCAATAAGGGAGAAGCTCTCTCATGCCACGCGTTCGACATGCCGTATCGAGCCGCAAACGCCACAAGCGGATGATCAAGTCCGCCAAGGGCTATTGGGGCAAGAGTTCCAAGCTGTACCGCAGAGCCAAAGAGCGCCGCAAGAAGGCCATGGCGTATGCCTACCGCGACCGGAAGCAGAAGAAGCGCAACTTCCGCAATCTCTGGATTGCGCGGATCAACGCTGCCTGCCGCGCCCAAGGCATCACGTACAGCCGGTTCGTCGCGGGCTTGAAGAAAGCCCAAGTGAATCTGGATCGAAAATCGCTGTCGGAATTGGCGATCCGCGATTCAGCCGCTTTTGAACAATTGATCGGAGTTGCCAAAGAGTCCGCTGCTGCATGATCGCCCCATGATTGACGAAAAGTGCGCGATCCTACGGGAACGGTTTGACCGGGAGCTAGCACTTATTCAGGATTTGCAAGCATTGGAACAGCTGCGCATCAATTTCTTAGGACGCAAAGGGGCCCTGCAGGAATTGATGCGGATGATTCCTTCCGTCGCCCCCGAAGAGCGCCCGCGCTTAGGCCAACAAGCCAATGAACTGAAAAATTCTTGGACCCAAGCGCTGGAATCCAAGCAAGTAGAGCTGATGTCTCAAGGCGTTGTTGCCGCGCTCGGCCAAAAGCGAGTTTTCGACGTCACGCTTCCAGGCCATCCGCCGGCTTTGGGCCACCAACATCTGATTACGCAAGTTGTCGACGAGATCGTCGGAATTTTTGAACGCATGGGGTTTGCTGCCGTTGAGGGTCCAGAAATCGAAGAGCCATTCTACAATTTCGACGCGCTCAACATTCCGGCCGACCACCCTTCCCGGGAATCGTTCGACACTTTCTTTGTTAAAAAATCGGCGTCTGACACCGGAACGGAGCCAGACGCCTACCTGCTGCGCAGCCACACTTCGCCGATGCAGGTGCGCTACATGCAAAAACACAAACCCCCTTTCCGCATCGTCGTTCCGGGCCGCGTTTACCGGCCCGATGCGGTCGACGCCTCCCATTGTTTTCAATTCCACCAGATTGAAGGGTTGGTCGTCGAGCCGGATGTGACGTTCGCCGACCTCAAGGGCCTCCTCGCATTTTTTGCGCGCGGATTTTTCGGTTCCTCGACGCGAATTCGATTTCGCCCCCACTTCTTTCCTTTCACGGAGCCAAGCGCCGAAATGGACGTCGGCTGTATTTTTTGCCGGGGCTTGGGCTGCCGGGTCTGCGGGCAGAAAGGATGGTTGGAAGTGCTGGGTTCCGGCGTGGTTCACCCACATGTGTTTAAAGCGGCAGGGTACTCGGGCAAGACGCGGGGGATCGCTTTTGGCTTGGGAATTGAGCGCATTGCCATGCTCAAGCACGGGATCGACGACATTCGCTGCTTCTTCGAAAACGATCTGCGTTTTCTCCACCAATTTTAGGCCAAATTGCTTTAGAGACTAGCAGTCTGCTGAAAAACCCCATTGGGACAGGATGCTCAAAAAGGCGTCAGATGCAAGGCGCGCGCAAGCGACCGCGGAGGCGTATGTTGCGTATACGCCGCACAAGGGAGCG
>JACQQZ010000150.1 GCA_016206755.1 Candidatus Omnitrophota bacterium | reverse complement strand
TTCTCATTGCCGATGATGAAGCCGAATCCCGCCGGCACTGCCGCAAGCTCTTGGAATCCGCGGGATTTCAGGTGCTGGAAGCTTCCGATGGAAACGAGATGGTGACGCTGGCTCAGGCGCATCATCCGCAACTGATCCTGGCCGACCTGTTGATGCCGGGCATGGACGGCTTCGAAGCCGTCTCCGAGCTGCAGAAACGGCCGGCCACCGCTTCCATTCCCCTGCTCTTTTTATCCACGCTGCAACCGCAAGAAGCCCTCAGCCAGGGGGTGGCGGCTTTTCTGACAAAACCTTTCGAACGGGAAGATCTCATCGAAGCCGTCCGGCAATTCGTGCCTGCCTCCGTGCACAAACCCTCTGTTCTGGTGGTGGACGATGAGCGGGACATCATCGACATCGTTTGCGATTTTCTGCAAGATGCAGGCATCCAAGGCGTGGGCTGCTACGATGGAAAAGAGGCCTTGGCCGCGCTTCAACGCAAAAAACCGGACGCCATCATTTTGGACATTAAAATGCCGGTTCTCGACGGCTACGGTGTCATTCGCTTTGTGAAACGCCACGCCGATTTTAAGCGAATTCCGATCATCGTCCTGACCGCCACAAAAGTCCTGCGCATCGACCAGAAAAATCCCCGCCCTCCCGTTCCCGTGCGCACTCTTCCCAAACCGTGCGATGCCGAGCAGATGATCGAAGCTGTGAAAAAAGCTTGCGCATGAGCCGGCAACGGGTGGTCATCGCAGACGATGATGCCGACATCCGCGATATCATTCGCATCACCTTGGAAGCGGAAGGGTTTGAAGTGTTGGAAGCCCCTGACGGAGCCGTTGCGCTCAACCTCATCCATGAAAAGCACCCTCACGTGGTCGTCCTCGATTCGAGGATGCCGCGCATGGAAGGCGAGGAGGTCTGCCGGATCCTCAAGCAAAACGTCCTTCTGCGGCACGTCCCTGTTCTCTTGGTCACCGCCAAAGGCGATGTGGCCGATAAGGTCAAAGGGTTAAGCGCCGGGGCGGACGATTACATCGTCAAGCCGTTTGAACCGGCCGAACTTGTAGCCCGTGTCCGCATGATTCTGCGGCGCACCTCTGAAGCCCTCGACGCCAATCCACTCACCAAGCTGCCGGGAAATGTTTCCATCATGGAAGAATTTGAACGGCGCATCGCCCGGAGAACGCCGATGGCCGTCTGCTACGTCGACCTGGACCAATTCAAGGCGTTCAACGATGCGTATGGTTTTGAGCGAGGGGACAAAGTCATTCGAAGGGCCGGTCAAATTCTCTTGGAGGCGATGCGCCGGCTTGGAAACATCGGGGATTTTTTGGGCCACGTCGGCGGGGACGACTTTGTGCTGGTGACAACGCCGGACCGGGTCGACGCGATCGCCCAAGAGATCGTCAACGAAATGAAGCGGCAGTTGGCCGAATTGTACGATCCAAAAGCGCGAAGCCAAGGTTACATTGAAGGAAAAGACCGCACCGGAAAATTGGCGCGGTTTAATTTACTCTCGGCATCTGTGGCGGTCGTGACCAACACCAAGCGCGATATTTCTCATGTGGCGGAAATCGGGCAAATCGGAGCGGAGCTCAAGAGTTGGGCCAAGAGCCATGGCGGAGGAATCGTCGTCAAAGACCGCCGGGGGGAAGAATCTCCACCAACAGCTTAGAGCGCCTTAATTTGCTCGATTAATTTTTAGCAGCGGGTGCCGGAGGCGTGCCGACGGCGGCTTCGATCTTGACCACCGTCTCTTTGGGGCGAACTTTCCAAAATCGAGGGAGCGCCTGCTCCCATTTGCTTAAGAGATCTTTGGCCCGAGGAGAGCCGGTCAATTCCCCGTGGCGGCGGATCAGCGAAAGCACGGCGTCGATGTCTTCCGGCTGCTGCAATCGCTCCAACTGAACCAGGGTGGGATTGATGTGCTGGGGCAAAGTGTCCACGTCATCGAAGATGTACGCTTCTCCGCCGGTCATGCCGGCGCCGAAGTTGCGTCCCGTTGAGCCCAACACCACGATGGTGCCGCCGGTCATGTATTCGCAGCCGTGATCTCCGAGTCCCTCCACCACGGCGCGTCCGCCGGAGTTGCGAACGCCGAAGCGCTCGCCGCCGCGGCCTGCCGCAAACAGCGTCCCGCCGGTGGCCCCGTACATCACCGTGTTGCCGACGATGACGTTTTCATGGGTGACCAGCTGCGAGCGCGGCGGGAATTTGATGACGATCTCGCCGCCATGCATGCCCTTGCCGACGTAATCGTTGGAATCTCCCGTCAGAATCAAGCGCACGCCGTGGATGCAGAATGCGCCGAACGACTGGCCTGCATTGCCATAGAAGTGGCATTCGATGGAAGAGCCGCCCGGCAAACCGGCATCGCCATAACGCCGGGCGATGGTATAAGCCAACTTCGTTCCCACCGACCGGTGTGAATTTTTAATCGGATACCGCAGCACCACGCGCCCATGGCCTTCGAGGGCAGGATTTGCATCGTGAATAATGGCGTCATCGAGCGGGACGTCGTTGGGCCGGTCGTTGCGCGCCAAAAGATGCCGCCGCGGGCGGCTGTGCGTCGGGTCCGGGTCCGCCAGCAAAGCATCCCAGTTGATCATCCTCCATTTGGAATGCTGTTTGGCCTTGGCGCTCACTTTCAAGAAATCCACGCGCCCCACCAATTCATCCAGAGTGCGATAACCCAACCGGGCCAGCCAGCGGCGCGCTTCCTCGGCGACGAAATTAAAATAATTCACGACCAAGTCGGGTGGGCTCTTGAATTTCAAGCGCAGTTTTTCATCTTGAGTGGCGATGCCGACAGGACAGGTGTTCAAATGGCAGGCGCGCACCAAGCAGCAGCCGGCGGCGACCAGCGCCCCGGTTCCGAAGTTGTACTCTTCGGCTCCGAACAGCGCGGCCACCACAATGTCGCGGCCGGTTTTCAAACCACCGTCGGTGCGGACGGTGATTCGCTCGCGCAGATGATTGAGCACCAGCACCTGCTGCGTTTCGGCCACGCCGATCTCCCAGGGGCTGCCGGCGTTTTGAATGGAGGAGATGGGGCTGGCCCCCGTGCCGCCGTCGTGTCCGGCGATGTGCACGACATCGGCGTAACCTTTGGCCACACCGGCGGCAATCGTCCCGACACCGGACTCCGCCACCAGCTTCACGCAAATTTTGGCCGGCGGATTGGCCTGCTTTAAGTCGTAGATGAGCTGCGCCAAATCTTCAATGGAGTAAATGTCATGATGCGGCGGCGGCGAGATGAGCGTCACCCCCGGAACAGAATGCCGAACCGTGGCAATCTCCGGTGAAACTTTATGCCCGGGAAGCTGTCCCCCTTCGCCCGGCTTGGATCCTTGCGCCATTTTAATTTCAAGCTCTCGGGCGCTGGCCAGATATTCCGGCGTCACACCGAAGCGGCCGGAAGCCACCTGCTTGATGGCGCTGTTGGCCCAATCGCCGTTGGCATACGGCTTGAAGCGGACAGGGTCTTCCCCGCCCTCGCCGGAATTCGATTTGCCGCCGATGCGGTTGAGGGCGATGGCCAGGCACTCGTGCGTCTCTTTGGAGAGCGCTCCGTAAGACATGCCTGCCGTACAAAAACGTTTTCGAATATTTTCCGCCGGCTCCACTTGATCGAGCGGAATCGAAGGCCGGTCGGACTGCATCTGCAAAAGATCGCGCAGCGCAATCGGCTCGCGCCCATTGACCAGCCCCGCAAATTTTTCGTAGTCGGCATATTCTCCGGTGTGGACCGCCGTGTGCAGGGCGTCGAGAACATCCGGGCTGAATGCATGAACCTCCCCATCGCGGCGATAACGATAAAAACCGCCCATGTCCAGACCGGGCGTGGCCTTGGGACCATAAGCGCCCTGATGAAGAATGAGCATATCGCGGGCAATTTCAGGAAAACCAATTCCGGTCAACTTGCAGGAAGTCCCTGCAAAACAGGTGTCCAGCACCTCCTGGCTCAAACCGATCGCTTCGAAAATCTGCGCGCCGCGATAACTGGCGATCAGGGAAATCCCCATCTTGGACATGATTTTCAAAAGACCGTCCTCGACGGACTTTCTGTAGTTGAGCAGTGCCGTGGTCAAATCGACATCGCGAATGTCCCGGGCGCTGACCATCGCGGCAATCGACGCGTAAGCCAGATACGGGAAAATGGCCGCGGCGCCGTAACCGACCAGCGTCGCATAATGATGAATGTCCCAAGTGGCTCCCGTTTCACACAACAAAGAAGCGCGCATCCGCTTGCCTTGCCGGATCAAGTGATGATGGACGGCGCCGACCGCCATCAGCATCGGAATCGCCAAATTTTCAGCATGGATTCCCCTGTCAGAGAGAACCAACAGCGAACATCCCTGGTCTACGGCCTCTTCCGCCTGGCGGCACAATTGTCCCAGCGCCGGTTTCAATCCGGCTTCGCCGCCGGCCGCCGGATAAAGCACGGAAATTGTCTTGGAACGAAACGCCGGATCTTGAACGGCCGCCACCCACTGAAATTCCGCTTCCGTCAAAACCGGAGAGGAAAATTTAATCCACCTGGCGTGCCCCTCGGTCTCTTCGAGCATCGACCCGCGCGCGCCCAAGCCGGTGTTGATCGACATCACCAATTTTTCGCGCAGCGGATCAATCGGCGGATTGGTGACTTGGGCAAACAATTGCTTCAGATAACAGGCAACCGGCCGGGGCTTGGAAGACAGGATGGCCAGCGGGGCGTCATCGCCCATGGAACCGACCGGCTCTTTGGCCGTGACCGCAGATGCCTTGACCACCAACTGCAGATCTTCCAGGGTCAAACCAAAAGACTTTTGCCAGCGCGTGAGCTCCGGCCACTCCTGCGTCAAAAGATACGGTTTGCCCTCGTTGAGCTTGAGCCCGTCGGCGCGAACCATCTGGGACTTGAGCCATTCGGCGTACGGTTTTCGCCGCGACAGGCGGCGCTTGATGACGTCATCGGTCAACAGCGTTCCGGAAGCCGTATCCACGGCGATCATTTTGCCCGGCCCCAGACGGCCGCTTTCGACCACCTGAGATTCATCGATCTCGACGATGCCGACTTCGGAACCGAGCACCACCAAACCGTCGCGCGTCACTTTATAGCGCGCGGGACGCAAACCGTTGCGGTCGAGCGTCGCCCCGACAATGGTCCCGTCGGTGAATGTCAACGCGGCAGGTCCGTCCCACGGCTCGGTGAGACAGGCCTGGACTTCGTAGAACGCTTTTAAGTCCGGGTCCATGACCGGCATGTTCTGCCAGGCTTCCGGCACCAGCATCGTCATGGCGTGCAAGATGTCGAATCCGGACATGACCAAAAGCTCCAGAACGTTGTCGAGTTTGGCGGAGTCGCTGCCCGCCGATTGGATAATCGGGATTAATTTTTTGATGTCGTCGCCCCAAACGGCGGACTTGAGTTCCGGCTCGCGGGCGCGCATCCAATTCTGATTGCCCAACAGCGTGTTGATCTCGCCGTTGTGCGAGAGCATGCGAAACGGATGGGCGAGCACCCAATTCGGGAATGTGTTGGTCGAGTAGCGCTGGTGAAACACGCACAGCGCCGTTTCGTAAAGCGGGTCGGCCAAGTCGCGGTAGAATTCCGCCAATTGATGGGCAACAAACAACCCTTTGTAGACGAGCGTGCGCGAAGAGAAAGAAGGGATGTAGCAATCGAGGCCGGCCTTGGAAATTTCTTGCTCGATTTCACGGCGAACCAGATAGAGGCGCCGCTCGGTGTCGGCGGCAGCCGAATCCCCGCCTGCCGGCGGGC
>JACQQZ010000153.1 GCA_016206755.1 Candidatus Omnitrophota bacterium | reverse complement strand
ACCGGCTGGGCCGCATCATCAACGATCTTCTGGACATCTCCAAAATAGAGGCAGGGCACATCGATCTTCACCGGCAGCCCGTGGACTTGGGGCAGCTGGTTCGTAAAGTGGTCGCCGCATTCGAGGTCAAAACACGCTCCGGGCAGGTCAAGCTGATTGCCGCGGTTCCCGAGCAGCCGCTCCTGGTCTATGGAGACACCGACCGCATCGTGCAGATTTTGGTCAACTTGGCGGGCAACTCCCTGAAATTTACAACCGAAGGCCACATCAAAATTTCCATCGCATTGCAAAAAAATGTGGTGGAATGTCAGGTGCAGGATACCGGCATCGGAATTGCCCCGGAGAATTTGCCGAAGCTCTTCGGGCGCTTCCAGCAATTCGGGCGCATCGTCAGCGGAGGGGAAAAGGGAACCGGTTTGGGGTTGGCCATCACGCGTCAGTTGGTGGAGCTGCATCAGGGATCCATCCGGGCGGAAAGCCAGGTGGGAAAGGGCACCACTTTTATTTTTACGCTGCCCCGGTTTTCAGCCGAGGCGGTTTTTCAAGTCCACCTTCATGAAGCGATTCAGAAGACAAAGTCGGCCGAAACGAAATTTACTTTTCTCCATGCCCCTTCGTGCGCCGCGGAGGATTCCGTTTTGCGGCGTTTGGAGCTGGCTTTTTCACCCAGCACCGACTGGAAGCTGGAGTCGGTCATCGCCTCTCCCGTGAACGGCGTGGCGGTGTTCTTGTTGGATTGCAACCGGGAGGCGGGGCTCAGGGCCCAGACGCGCCTGGCGGATCTGCTGGGAGCTCCCCAAGGATCGGTCCGGGCGGTGACTTTTCCGGATGATGCGGCTGAGGAGGCGGATTTCTACAAACAACTGGAAATGGCGCGATGAAAAAAAAGGTGTTGATGATTGATGACGAGCAAGCGCAGGTGACTGTCGTCCGCATGCGGTTGGAGACGGCCGGATTCGATGTCATCAGCGCATTGGATGGAGAAGAAGGCCTGCGCCTGGTTGCCGAACATCGTCCGGACGTCGTGATCGTTGATCTGATGATTCCCAAGGTGGATGGGATTGAGTTTTGCAAAACGGTCAAAAACGATCCCAAGCTCAAGCACATCCCCGTCGTCCTTTTTACCGCCTCGGCTTGCAAGGATTTGGAGGAGCTGTGCCAGGCCTACGGTTTTTCCGCTTATCTGACAAAACCTTATGAAGCCGATGTCTTGGTGGACTTGGTGAAATCGATGACGAAATGACCGCCGAAACCCCCGCCCCCTCTTCGGATGAAATCAGCGTTCTGAACACGTTGCTGGACCAAACCCAGACGGAACTGTCTCTGGCCCGGCAGGAGCTGCTGCGCAGCGATGAGTATTTTCATTCTCTGATTCAAAATTCTCTCGACGTCATTTTCGTTTTGGAGCCGGACGGATGCGTTCGTTATACCAGCCCGTCCGCGGAGCGGATTCTGGGTTACCAGCCCCAGCGCCTGGCCAAGCGCTGCATCTTTGAATTCATCGATCCTTACGATTTGCCGAAAATGCTTCAGGCCTTCAACCGTTCCGTTTGTCATCCTCAGGCCATCGAATCGGAAACGTTCCATTTTTTGAAGCAGGACGGAACGCGGCGTTTTGTGGAAGCCATTTTTAACAGCTTGCTGGAAAACCCCGCCATGGAAGGGGTTGTCTTGAACATCCACGACATCACCGACCTCAATCAGGCCCAGAACGCGCTCAAATCCGCCGCCGACGAGCTGGCCCGGTCCAACCAGGAGCTCGAACAGTTTGCCTATGCCGCCTCGCACGACCTTCAAGAACCGCTGCGCAAAGTGGCCAGCTACACGCAGCTTTTGGGCGATACGTACAAGGGAAAGCTCGACGGCGAGGCGGACAAATTCATCGGCTACGTGGTGGATGGCGTGGTGCGCATGCAGGCGCTCATCAAAGATCTCCTTCTGTATTCGCGCGTCGGCCGCGGGGAAATGACCAAGGAACCGATTTCCATGGACGCCGTTGTGAGCCAGGTCCTTTCCACCTTGGAAATCAGAATCCGCGAGACCCAAGCGGTTGTCACCAAGGATCCGCTGCCGACGGTTCCCGTGAATCGCTCCCAGATCGAGCAGCTCATGCAGAACCTGATTGGAAATGCCGTCAAGTACCACGGAGAAGCCGCGCCCCGGATTCACGTGAGCGCCCAGCGCAGAGGAACCCATTGGGTTTTTTCCGTCCGCGACAACGGCATCGGAATCGATCCGCAGCACTACGACCGGGTCTTCGTCATTTTTCAGCGGCTGCATACCCGAACCCAGTACGAAGGCACCGGAATCGGTCTGGCGATCTGCAAGAAAATCGTCGAGCGCCACGGCGGAAAAATTTGGGTGGAATCCAAGCCGGGCGAAGGATCCACCTTCTTGTTTACCGTGCCGGCCTCATGACCCTGGCCCTCTTCGAGGATTTCGGGCAGTTTAAGACGTGGCTCGCCGCCCGGCAATGGGTCGCGGAAATTTACAGAGTCACCGGCCAAAAGCCGTTTTTCCAGGACGCCGCGTTTCGCAATCAGCTTCGGGACCTGTGCAGCCAGATGCTGGCCAAGGTTGTCGAAGGCGCCCAGCAGGCGGATCCGAAGGATACGGCCCAGTTTTTTTTGAAGGCCAAAGACCTCTTGATGGAAATTCGGACCAAACTGTACTCGGCGACCGACTTGAAATACGTCACGGAAATGACGTTCAATCAGATGTTCGCTTCGGCCACGGAAGTGGGCCATCTGTTTGACGACACGATCCAGTACGTGCGCCGGTCCACCGAAAATAAAGATCAGGATTCCCCCCGGTGAAATCCCGGTGAAATCCCACAGCGATTTCGTCCACCTGCACGTCCACAGCCAGTACTCTTTGCTGGACGGGGCCTGCCGCCTCGAGGACATGATCGGGCAGGCCCAGCGCAACAGGATGCCGGCCTTGGCCCTCACCGACCACGGCAACCTCTTCGGCGCCATCGAGTTTTACCACGCCTGCATGAAGGGCGGCATCAAGCCGGTTCTCGGCGTCGAAGCGTACGTGGCCCCCGACAGCCGGTTTGACAAAGCCAGCCAGGGCATCAGCGAAGCGTCGTTCCATTTGATCCTCCTTGCCAAAGACGAGGAGGGCTACCGCAATCTCACCAAGCTGGTTTCGCTGGCTTACCTCGAGGGTTTCTATTACCGCCCGCGCGTCGACAAGGAGCTCCTGCACAAATACGGCAAGGGGCTCATGGCGCTTTCCGGCTGTTTGGCTTCTGAGATCCCGCATCTGATCGTCGCCGGGCAGGATGCCCAGGCCAGGAAGGTGGCCGGAGAAATGGCGGAGATTTTCGGCAGAGGGAATTTTTACCTCGAGCTGCAAGACCACCGCATCCCGGACCAATCCAAAGTCAATCGCGTGCTGGTGGAGATGGCCCAGGAGTTGGAGCTGCCGCTGGTGGCCACCAACGACCTTCACTACATTGACCGGTCGGACTCCAAGGCGCATGATGCGCTGTTGTGCATCCAAACCGGAACCAACTTGTCCGATGCCAACCGTTTCCGTTTCTCAAACGACGAGTTCTATTTCAAATCGCCGGAAGAGATGTACAAAATTTTTGCGGAGGTGCCTGAGGCCGTCCGCCGCACCGTAGAAATCGCCGAGAAATCCAACGTCGAAATCGATCTTTCAACGCCCCACCTGCCGCAATTCGATCCCCCCGCCGGAAAATCTCAAAAACAGTACCTGCGCGAGCTGGTCAGGCAGGGAAGGGAGCGTCTGTACGTTTCCCAAGGCCGGAATGAAGCGGTCGATCCGCGCATCGAACAGGAGCTGAGCATCATCGACAAGACCGGCTTTACCAGCTACTTCCTCATCGTCTGGGATTTTGTGCGCCATGCCAAATCGCAGGGAATCCCCGTCGGCCCCGGCCGCGGGTCGGCGGCCGGTTCCGTCGTCAGCTACTGCCTGGGGATCACCGACATCGATCCGTTGCGCTACGACTTGCTGTTTGAGCGGTTCTTAAATCCGGACCGCGTCAGCTTCCCCGACATCGACATCGATTTCTGCTACGAGCGCCGGCCGGAAGTCATCGCCTACGTTCAGGAAAAATACGGCAAACGCTCGGTCGCGCAGATCATCACTTTTGGAACGATGATGGCCAAGGCGGTGGTGCGCGATGTCGCGCGCGTCATGGGCTTCACCTATCCGGAAGCCGATCGCATCGCCAAGCTGATCCCGATGGAGACGGGGATGACGCTCAAGCGCGCCTTGGAAATGGTACCGGAATTGAAAAATTTATACGAATCCGACCCGCGCGTTGGGGAGCTGATCGATACCTCCACCAAATTGGAAGGATTGACGCGCCACGCCTCCACCCACGCGGCCGGCGTGGTCATCGCCGACGGCGATCTGACCGATTACATCCCGCTGTTTAAGACCTCCGACGACCAGATCACGACCGGTTACGCCATGGAGTCTCTGGAAAAAGTAGGACTCCTCAAGATGGACTTTTTGGGGTTGCGCACGCTGACCGTCATCGATGAAGCCATGAAGATCGTCAAGCGCACGCAGGGCATCCAGATCGAGTGGGAGAAAATTCCGCTCGATGACGCCGCCACTTACAAAATGCTCAGCAATGCGGAATCGACCGGCGTTTTTCAGTTGGAATCTTCCGGGATGCGCGATCTCTTGCGCAAGCTCAAGCCGGACCGCATGGAAGACCTGATCTCGCTTTTAGCCCTCTTCCGCCCGGGCCCGATCGGCAGCGGCATGCTCGATGACTTCATCAAGCGCCGCCACGGCCAGGTCAAAGTCAGGTACGATCACCCGGCCCTGGAGCCGATTCTAAAAGATACGTATGGAATCATTGTTTTTCAGGAACAGGTGATGCGCATCGTATCAACGATCGCAGGTTTTTCTCTTGCCCGCGCAGACCTGTTGCGCCGCGCCATGGGGAAAAAAGACTCCGAAATCATGGAGCAAGCCCGCACCGATTTTATCGAAGGAGCGGTCAAGAATCACGTCGACAAGAAAACAGCCGAGAAAATTTTTGAGCTGGTTGCCTATTTCGCAGGTTATGGCTTCAATCGCTCTCACTCGGCGGCGTATGCCATCATTTCCTATCGCACTGCCTATCTGAAGGCCAATTATCCGTCGGAGTTCATGACGGCGCTGCTGACCTCCGAACGTGAAAACTTAGACAAGATCGCCCAGTACATCGATGAGTCCAAGCGGATGGGGATTCAGATTCTCCCGCCGGACGTCAACGAGAGCTTTTCCAAATTCACGGTGGTCAACCCTCAGACCATCCGGTTCGGCCTGTCGGCGGTGAAAAACGTCGGGCGGGGGGCCATTGATTCCATCATTCAGGCCCGTGAAAAACAGGGCAAGTTCAAGGACATTTACGAATTTTGCGAACGCATCGATCTGCGATTGGTCAACCGCAAGGTGCTGGAAAGCTTGATCAAATGAGGCGCCTTTGATTCGATGAAACTGTTCCGGTCGCAGATGACGGCAATTTTGGACAAAGCTTTGGATGTGGCCAGCGGCACGCAGAAGGACCGGCTGGCCGGGCAGATGTCGCTGTTCGACTCTTTCAAGAAAGAGGATGCCTTTGCAAAAACCGTCAACGAGATCCCCAACATCCGAGAATGGCCGGAGAATCAGCGCCTCTCTTACGAAAAAGAGCTTCTGGGTTTTTATCTGACGGGGCACCCGTTGTCCCGCCATGAGCGGATGATTCATGCCTACGCCTCCATGCCCATCGACAAACTGGGCGCTTCAAAAGATGGAGCCGACATTACGCTCGGCGGGGTCATCACCAAAGTCAAAATGACGACGACGAAGAAAACCAATGAGCGAATGGCCATTTTGCGATTGGAAGACTTCAGCGGGGCGGTGGAGGTTCTGGTTTTTCCGAAGTCGTTCGCCGCTTGCTCCAAGAGCATCGCCGTGGAGGCGATTGTTTTCGTCAAGGGCCGCCTGAGTCTCCGGGAAGAAGAACCGAAACTCTTGGCCAACGAAGTGGCCTCTCTGGAAGAGGCCCGCCAAAAACTGACCGAAGCGATCCAGATCAAGCTGATCACCGCCGGTTTGGAGCAATCCACGCTGGAGTCCGTCTATCAATTGCTCAAACAATATCCGGGCACCGTTCCGGTGACATTGACCTTTGTCGCGCCCGAAAACAAAACTTATGAGATCAAAACCGCGCAGGGCTGCTGCGTCAATCCCACCGATGAGCTTTTTCAGGGCATCGAAGCGCTTTTGGGCCCGGATGTGGTCAACGTGAAAACATCCTCGATCCCCGCTTCATCCGCCGCTTAAGCGGCGAAATGTTTTGACTTTCCCTCCTCCATCCATTATCCTGAATCAATTCAACCGCCGTATCTTTGAATGTGGCATAGTGTTACGTCAATTCTTCGGGGCCCATCCATGACCAAAAAAGAGATCGTGCTCCAAGTGGCATCAGACACGGGGATCAAGCAGGTCGACGTCAAAAAAGTGCTTCAAAAATCCCTGGACTGCATCGTCGCGGCGCTTAGCCGCGGCGAAACGGTTGAGCTTCGAAATTTCGGAATTTTCAAAGCCAGAGTTCGTCGAGGCCGCACGGGCCGCAATCCCCGCACCGGGGAGAAAGTTCCTGTTCCGCCCAAGCGCGTGGCGGTTTTTAAGCCCGGCCTCATCATGAAGCGCGACGTACGCTAATCCCCTCTCTATTTCATGGCTGCACGATTGGAAGCTCTTGGAGGCACCAGCGATCTTCTTCCGGAAGAGGCAAGCCGTTGGCAAGCCGTCGAGCAAAAAGCCCGGCAGGTTTTGCACCGGTATGGGTTTCAGGAGATCCGGACCCCCATCATGGAAACTGCGGAAGTTTTCCTCCAGTCCCTGGGAGTTGCCACCGAGATCGTTCAAAAACAGATGTATCTGTTCAATGACCGCGGCGACCGCAGGGTTGCGCTTCGTCCGGAAGGGACGGCCTCGGCGGTGCGCGCGTTCCTCGAGCACGGAATGGACAAGACCAGCTCTTTGACCAAGTGGTACTACGTCGGGCCGATGTTTCGCGCCGAGCGTCCGCAAGCCGGCCGGCGGCGCCAGTTTCATCAGGTGGGCGTGGAAGTCTTCGGTTCAGCCAGCCCGCACCAGGACGCCGAAGTGATGGCGATGCTGATGCATCTGCTCAAGTCATTGGGAATTCGCGGGGCGATGCTGATGGTCAACAATTTGGGCTGCCGCAACGACCGGCCCAAGATGCTCGAATATCTCAAAACCTATTTTCTTGGCCATCACATGGATCTATGCCCCGATTGTAAACAGCGTCTGGAAGTAAATCCCCTGCGCATTCTTGATTGCAAGATCGAGCGTTGCCGGAGCATCGCAAAGGGCAGCATGCAGTGGAGTAAGTGGCTGTGCAAAGACTGCGCGGACCATTACGACAAGGCGCTCGCGTCGCTGAGAACCGTTGGGGTTGAGTGTCATCCCGATCCTCATTTGGTGCGCGGGCTGGACTATTATACAAAAACGGCGTTCGAGGTGGTCTATCCGGGGTTGGGCGCCCAGAATGCCATCGGGGCCGGCGGACGGTATGACGATTTGGTGGAACGAATGGGCGGGCAGCCGACGCCGGCGGTCGGTTTTGCGATCGGGCTGGAGCGCGTGATGATGGCGTTGGAAGCGGAGCAGGTCGCCATCCCGCCGGCGCAGCCGCCGGCCGTCTATGTGGCGGCGTTGGGCGAGCAGGCCCGCGGCAAGGCGCTGGAGCTTTTGCAGCATCTGCGCGCGGCCGGCATCGCCGCCGTGGGCGAATTCGAAGCGCACTCTTTAAGGCGTCAGATGGAAAATGCAAACAGGCAGGGGTGTCCCATCGTTTTGATGATCGGCGATGATGAATTGGCCAAGGGAACCGTGACGTTGCGGGACATGGCCACACGGAGCCAGGCCGAGGCGACTTGGGAAGGGTGCGTCGATGAAGTGCTTCGGCGTTTGCGGGCGGCGGCATGAGTCCTTATCGCAGCCATGCATGCGCCGCTGTTTCTCCGGAGGAGATCGGCAAACATGTCACCGTGTGCGGCTGGGTGCATCGCCGGCGCGACCACGGCGGCTTGACGTTTATCGATCTTCGGGATCGATCCGGACTTCTCCAGGTGGTCTTCAATCCGCAGCAAGGAATTGTCCATGCCCAAGCCCGGGACCTGCGCTCCGAGTATGTGATTCAAGCCGGCGGAACGGTGCGACAGCGTCCGGCAGGGACGGAAAACCCGAAAATCCCGACCGGGCAGGTGGAGCTGGAAGCGGATGCGTTGACGGTGCTCAATCCCTCGCTGACGCCCCCTTTTGAAATTGCGGATGATTCGGAAGTGACCGAAGAGCTTCGCTACACCTACCGCTATCTGGACCTGCGGCGCCCGGCGATGCTCAAGAACTTGACGCTGCGTCATCAGGTGCTCAAGACGATACGCGATTTTCTCGACGCCCGCGGGTTCATTGAAATCGAAACGCCGATCTTGACCAAATCCACCCCCGAGGGCGCGCGCGACTATCTGGTGCCCAGCCGCGTCAACCCGGGGCATTTTTTTGCGCTGCCTCAGTCGCCGCAGTTGTTTAAGCAATTGCTGATGGTGGCCGGCTACGAGCGCTACTATCAAATTGCAAAATGCTTCCGGGACGAAGATCTGCGGGCCGACCGCCAGCCCGAGTT
>JACQQZ010000148.1 GCA_016206755.1 Candidatus Omnitrophota bacterium | reverse complement strand
TCATTTGCCCAATGACGCGGTGGTACCAAATCCAGGCCTCCGGGTTGATCGGTTCTCCGACGGAGCCCAGCAGCCGCAGCGAGGAAAGGTCATGCCGTTTTGGAAATTCTTCCCCCCATTTCATAAACGTGCGAATGGCGGTCGGGGCGGTGTAGAAGATATTGACGCGGTATTTTTCGACCAACGCCCAAAAACGATCGTTGTCCGGATGGTTGGGAGCCCCTTCGTACATGAGCAAAGTTGCGCCATTGAGCAGCGGTCCATAGACCCCATAGGAATGCCCCGTCACCCATCCGATGTCGGCCGTGCACCAATAGACGTCTTCTTCGTGAATGTCGAAAATCCACCGGGTGGTGGCATAGCAGCCGACCATGGTGCCGCCGGTGGTGTGGACAATGCCTTTTGGTTTTCCGGTCGTGCCGCTGGTGTAAAGCAGGTAGAGCATCGTTTCCGAGTCGAGCGGAGGCGCTTCGCAGGCATCCGGCACCTGGTCCATCAGCTCTTGCCACTCCAGATCGCGTCCCGGCTTCATCTCGATCGGCAGTTTTTCTCCGAGGCGCCGGTAAACCACCACTTTTTCGACGCAGGGACCGGCTGTCAGCGCTTGATCCACGCTCGCTTTCAAAGGAAGGATGCTGCCTCGCCGCCAGCCCCCATCGGCTGTCACGACCACCTTCGATTGAGAATCGTTGATGCGGTCCCGCAAGGCATCGGCGCTGAAGCCCCCAAACACGACGCTGTGGGCGGCCCCCAATCGCGCGCAGGCCAGCATGGCGATCGCCAATTCCGGCACCATCGGCATGTAAAGCGTCACGCGATCGCCGGTTTTCACTCCCAATTTTGCAAGGACATTGGAAAACCGGCAAACTTCGCGGTGAAGCTCGGCATAGGAAAGCATTCGTTCATCTCCGGGCTCTCCCTCCCAGAGGATGGCGGTTTTTTCGGCTCGTTGACGGAGATGGCGGTCCAGGCAATTGTAGGAGAGGTTGGTTTTTCCGCCGACAAACCACCGGGCATCCGGGAGCTTCCAATCCAAAATCCGATCCCATTTCTTGAACCAAAAAAGCTCCTCGGCGAACCCGGCCCAAAAATTCAGGCGGTCTTCGGCGGCTTTTTCGTAGACGGAGGCGTCTTTGCAATGGGCCTGTTTTTGAAAGGAAGCGGGAGAAGGGAAGAGCCGGTTTTCCCGGAGAAAAGCGCCCAGCGCATGGTCTGGCATCTCCCCATTATAACCATGGGACGCGGATTTCGAGTGCTAGAATAAAGGACGATGCTTCATCCAAGACAGATGTTTGAGCAATTGGCAACGCGCAGTTTCCGGTGGCTCTTTGTCGCCTGTCTTTTGATTTTGGGCATCAGTGTCGGCGTTGCCGGAACCATTGCTTTTACGCTGCGCCACGCCGAGGAATCGGCGCAAGGGGAAACGCGCGCCGGAATTGATCAAGCCGCCCAGCAGCTCGACGGCGCGCTCCAGATTCGTCGTGAACGCGTGCTGCTCCTGCGCGATGCATTGGACCATGCGCCTCAACTGAGCGACGCGGAGCGTGTGGCGTTGGCCAAAAGCATGGTGGGACTGACGCCGGATCTGGTTGGGTTTGGGATCTTGGAAAAAGGAAACCATTTTCGGTGGTGGGTGTCTCCCTGGCCGGAAAGTTCTCCGGAAACGGTTCAACTGATGCGGGAGATCACGCGCCGGACGTGGTGGAAAAACGCTTTGCGCATGTCTTCCCGGTTTGTCTTCCGGTCGAGCGGGGATAGGTCCTGGTGGATGATTGTCGAACCGTTTATGGCCAAAGCCAACCGCTCCGAGCTCATCTTCGCCCTCTTCGATGCCCGTCTTCTTGCCGGCGAAGTTTTGCTGGCTCCTGCTTTTTCTACGTTGCCTTTGCGGTTGATGGGTCAAAACAGGGTGGTTCATCAATCCAATCGTTGGAAACCTCCAAAATCAGCGGCGCAGCCGATGTTGGAACGTTCCATCGGCCGCGGCGAATTGGATTGGGTGCTTCAAATCCCCACTGTTTCACCGCGCATGGTTCCGCGGGCCTGGCTGAATGTTCTCCTTGCGACGATCTCCGTCCTGGCTTTGATCGCTGCATTGGGGATGGTCTGGGCCGTCGAACGCCTGCGTTTCATGGCCACCACCGATGAATTGACCGGCCTCCAAAACCGGCGTTTTTTTGTCGAGCGCTGGGTCTCCGAACATGCCAGGGCCTTGCGGTATCAACGTCCTCTCTCCTGTCTGATGATGGATGTGGATCGATTCAAGCAAGTCAATGATCTGCTCGGACATGCCGCCGGAGACCGTTTGTTGAAAGAACTTGCCCGCCAGATCAAGACGCACCTGCGCCAGACGGACATCCTGGCCCGTTATGGCGGGGATGAGTTTATCGTCGCTCTGCCGGAAACCGATCTTGAACAGGCCCGGAAGGTGGAAGAAAAACTTTCCGGATTAAGCTTGCCTCTGCCTGCCAACCCGCGCTTGCCCGGCCCAATCACCTTGAGCGTCGGCGCTGCGCAGGTCCAAGCCAACGAGCCGCCCGAACAGGCCATTCAACGGGCCGATGTCCAATTGGCCCTGGCCAAACAAGCCAGGCGCAACCTGATCGCCTGATTTTTCGCGGCGCTTTTCCTGCATTCTCCCCGTCTGCATTCTTCGCAAGGCAGTGAATCTAAGAGGATGGATTGGGTTCCTGAATCGGATTGCCTTGAATCGGCGGAAGCTTCGGGGGAAGGGTCAATACCGGTGTATTCACCACAATGGAGGTGACGATTTGTTCCCCATTTTTCTTCGTGGTGACATGGGCCTTGATGCGCTGTCCTTCCACCAATTCTCCTGCCGGAGCGGCCTGTCCCCCGATGAGAACGACCGTTTTGTCCGGATCGAAAGTCAAACTCACCGATTCTCCATTTTTCTGATCGATGTAAATTTCATACTGTTTGGGCTTGGGAAGAGATCCATCAACGGAAACAAGGGTACCTTCCACCGCAACGGTTTCTATCGCGCCGTCTACGGCAGACGCCCCAGGCGTTTCTGCCTCGACCACATCATCGGGCGAGCGGGAGCTCATTTTTGCGATCGAGCCCCCGACAACGGCTGTCACAATCAAGAGCAGAATGCCGGCTTTTTTCATGTCAACCCCCCTCTCTTCCATCATGCTTCGTAAGTTACAAGAGGCGAATAACAATTCCATGAAGCGATCGTTACGGAATCTTCATTTCGCATCCGGCGCCTGACGGTTCTGTCACCCAAGAATGTCGAAGATAGTTGAGTGCTCTCATTTCAAGGTGGCGTACCTTTTCCTGGCTGACATGAAGCATCTTTCCGATTTCTTCCAAAGGATGAGGGCAGCCGTCTTCCAATCCGAAACGCAGCATGACAATCCGACGCTCCCGGTCGGACAGCGTGTCCAAAATGTTACGGATCTCTTCTTTGAGGAAAGAAGCCGCAGCCAGGGCGGCTGGGGAAGGGGCGTTACGGTCTTCCAGGAGGTCCCCCAGTTGCGTGTCCCGATCCTCTGCAACCGCAGCTTCTAAAGAGAGCGGTTTTTGACTGATCGCCATCAAGTCCAGCAATCGGCTCTCGGAAAATTTTGTGACCCGCCCCAATTCTTCCGGCGTGGGCTGGCCTCCTTTTTCTTGAGCCAGGGCATGTCTGGCGCGCTCCATTTTATGCAAGGCCTCATTCATGTGGATGGGGATCCGGATGGTGCGCCCCAACTCCGCCGTGGCCCGGGCAATGGCCTGCCGTATCCACCAGGTGGCATACGTCGAGAATCGAAATCCTTTTTTGTAATCAAATTTTTCCACCGCCCGAATCAGACCCAAGTTGCCTTCTTGAATCAAGTCCAGCAATGACAGCTCTCCATGCGCATATTTTTTTGCAATGCTGATGACCAAGCGTAAATTGGCTTCCACCAGGGCTTGTTTGGCTTGAAAATAGCGCATTTTTCTCTCTTCAATTTTATCTTGGGAGGCGCCTGGGATGGATCGATCGATCCATTCCAACAAGGCGAGCCCCAAGCCGGCGTTTTCCAGGATGCGCTTGACCTTGGCCGGATCCAAAGCTTTTTCCAGTTTTTTGCGTACGCCGAGCGCTTTGGAAACCAACTGTTCTTGCGAAAAGAAATACGTTCTAAAAGGATTGTCGATGGGGGAGTCACCTTGGACAATCCGTTCCATGAGGCGTAAAATTGCGCGCTGAATTCCAGGCAGTTCAAATAAGGCCGACCGGTAAGACTGTTCCGCCGATTCGATGGCCCGCGCCAGGGCCAATTCCTGCTCTCGGGTCAAAAGAGGAATGCGACCCATCTCTTTGAGATACAACCGAACGGAGTCTTTTCCGCGCTGCGCATCCTTGGGTGTTTTTTTCTCCCCGATCTCTTCCACGAGCAATTCTTCGGGCAACATGGGGTTCTCCTTTAAGCGGCGGCTCTGCGCCCGGTTCCCGTTTTTCGGCCGGTGCGTTGATTCTTGCGGCGTGTCTTTCCGCTTTTATCCGAGCCCCTGCTTTTCTTCCGGCCGGTGCTGCCCTCATCGAAGGATTCCCCGCCTTCTTCGTCTTCGGCAGCGCAGGTACAACCGCTTCCATCGGCGCATCCTTGGCAGCAGTAAATTTCATTTCCTTCGGTATAACCTGCCCCGTTGATTTCCATACCGCACTCCGCGCAAGTCGCTCCTTTTTCTTCCTGTCCTTCCCGTTCCCTTTCTTTTGCCATGGCGATCCTCCTCGCTTTCAAGACGCTGAATCGAATTACCCTTGTTCCGATGGGATCCCCCTTGGTGTTTGCACAGTAAAGTGATTATCCTTTTTGCATGACACAGCCGTGAATTCTGCATGACAAGAAAGTCATGGGATGGAAGGGGATGGAAGGTCAAATCTTGCGGCAGGGCGACTCGGGAGAAGATGACAAACCCGTCACGCAAATTTCATGAAAAGCTCATTTCTTTTGGATACAATACTCCCATGCGCATCCTGGTCGTAGAAGACGATTCGCGCGTTGCCAGCTTTATCCGGCGGGGCTTGCGGGAAGAGCACTACACCGTTGACGTCGCCAAGGACGGAGAAGAGGCGCTGTTTATGGCCGGGACAGGGGAGTATGACTTGATTGTCCTGGACCTGCTGATCCCCAAGCGCAGCGGATTGGAAGTGCTGCGCGTCCTCCGAGGCGATCGCATCACGATTCCCGTCCTGATTTTGACCGCCAAAGATGAACCGCAGGACAAAGTGGCCGGTCTGGATGCGGGGGCGGACGATTACCTGACCAAGCCGTTTCCATTTGAGGAGCTGCTGGCGCGCGTTCGGGCGTTGTTGCGCCGGCGCGGGGATCTGGTGCCCACCGTCCTCAAAGTGGCCGATCTGGAGTTGGATACGCTGCGGCACCGGGCGACCCGCAATGGCCAAGCCCTCAATCTGACCAATCGAGAATATGCCCTCTTGGAATACCTCTTGAGACATCCCACCCAAGTGGTCACCCGAACCATGTTGGCGGAGCATGTTTGGGAGCATGATTTTGATCCGCTGTCCAATGTCATCGATGTTCATGTGGCTCGATTGCGCCGCAAAATCGACGGCGAATTTAAGCTGAAACTTCTACAGACTGTGAGGGGCAGTGGCTATACGCTTCAGCCGCCGGAGGATGCGTGAGCCGCTCCATTCGCCAGACCCTGCCGCTTTGGAACTTCGCGGTTCTTTCGATTGTCCTGGCCCTCTTCGGCGGCGTTCTGTACGCCAGCGTTTCTTCCGGTTTGTACCGCAACATCGACAACACCCTTGTTTTGCAAGCCGATGCCGTCGCCGAATCGATCTTTGCTTTTCGTGAAGCGGAGCGGGCGGCAACCCCTTCGGCCCCCGGCAATTGGCAAGCCGCTCCTTCACCGGCCATCGCCCCGGAACGGTTTTCCGATTTAATCGGACGTTGGGCCCGCAAGACAGGAATCCTGGAATCGGGCCGCGCCATTTGCATCTTCGATTCCTCCGGGCGGCCGGTTGCGGCTTCGGAAGGTTTTGTCCATCTGGGGATCTCCCCCATGCCGGCCGATTCCGAAACGCTGGCCGGAAAAACTGTTTTTAAGACGGACAAAATTTCGGAAGGGCGAATTCGATGGATGATCCGCCCCATTTTGGAGCGCGGGAAAACGGTTTATCTGATTCAAACGGCCGAATCCCTCTCTCAGGCCGACACGTCTTTGCATGAGCTGCGTCTTTGGCTCGTCTCTCTTATTCCGAGCGCTTTGCTGGTGACCAGTCTCATCGCGTGGTTTTTGATTTCCACCGCTCTCAAGCCGCTGGGCCGAATGGCTTTCCAGGCGCGGCAGATTCATGCGCAAGCCCTGGACCGCCGCATCGACGTTCCCGAAACCAAGGATGAATTTGAACGATTGGCCCGGATATTCAATGAGATGCTGGACCGGTTGGAGCGCGCCTTCAAGCGGATCCGCCAATTCAGCGCCGCCGCCTCGCATGAATTGCGCACTCCGCTGACCGTGATGCGCGGCGAAGTGGAAGTGGCCCTGCGGCGCCCCCGGGAGGGTGAAGAATACCGGCGCGTGTTGTGCAATCAGTTGGAAACGCTCCAAGAGATGGCTTCCACGGTGGAAGAGCTGCTCACGTTGGCGCGTGGGGATGCATCGGAAGGCGCCATGGAGCGCCGGCCTGTGATGCTGGACGCCGTGGTGGATCAAGTTTCTGAAAGTCTGCGCCCTTTGGCCCAAGCCAAGTCGGTCGCCTTGCTGGTGTCGAAACAGCGGGGAGTCGAGGTGCGCGGAGAACGGCGTCTTCTGAAGCGCCTGATCTCCAATCTCTTGGACAATGCCATTCGTCATACGCCGCCGGAAGGCAGGGTCAACATCAGCGTCACCCGTGTGGATGCCATGGCCCGCATCAGCGTTCAGGATACCGGTTCCGGCATCTCCTCCAAGGAGATTCCTGAGATTTTTGATCGATTTTTTATCAAACGTTCTTCCTCAGAAGGAACCACGACATCCACATCGACGGGCATTGGGCTCGGTCTTTGCCGATGGATCGCCGAAGTTCATCAAGGCCGCATCGACGTCAGCAGTCCGCCCGGAGAAGGTGCGACTTTCACGGTCTGGCTGCCCCTGCTGTCTCTGTAAGCCCTCCCGTAATTCTCCATAAATATTTTGTCATCTTGAATTCATGGCTTCGTCATCTCATCCGGGTAATCTCGCTTCCGAGCAACCGATGCACGATGGATGGGCGCAGTATCGAAGATGACGCTTGAGAGGAGGCGGTTATGAATCGTTGGGATGATTTGGTACGCGAAGAGCACCGGATTTTAAGGGCATTGGCGGAAGAGCTGCAACGGGAACAGCAGCGCGCGCCGGCGGCCTTAGAAACGCACCTGCAGGGAGAGGAAGAAATTCTATTTCCGGCAATGGCCCGGCTCTTGGGGGATGACGCCAACGCGCTGCGTTTGCTCAGAGATCACAATCAAGGATTGCGAGAGGAGGTCCGGCAGCGGGTGGACATCACGCAGATGCTGGACGAACATGAGCAGAGAGTCCAAAGGTTGTTGATCGACGTCCTGGAATTTAGATGAATTGGCAAAAACTTTTGCCGCTCATCAACTTTATTCCGGCCGAACCGCCCTGGTGGTCCAATGAAAAACTCTCTGCCGTCACCGGCATCGAAGATCAGGATTCCGCAAGGGAAGATGCTCGAACTTTTAGCGGACGATATTTCTGAGGCGTTGTGGCAAGCGTTGACGCGGCACCCTCAATTCGAAAAGCTCAACGGGGAAGCTTTCCTTCCTCTCCGAGGCGCTGTGGAAGAAGTTTTGAGGCGTACCGCCGCGCGCTGGGCGTGGGACAACCGGGCTTGGTCCCAGGGGATTTCTGATGTGATCGATCGCGTCAACCTGATCGTGGAAGTGATGGGGTCCGGGCGGATGCCGTACGGACCGATGTCGGTTATGGCGGAAGGCGCGTTCGAAGCCGGCTGGGAGCGTTATCAAGCGCGGGCAGACCTGAAGATTGCCTGAGTGAAGCCGCGCGTTTCTCGGCGGGAATGCGCCCAAAGCGTTCCCGCCGTTTTTTGAAAATTTCCGCTTGACAAAGGGGCCCTTTCCTGGTGAAATTGAAACTCAGTTTCATAGTTGGAAGGGTCCCCCTTCCGGTGTTGTCCAAAACTTAAGGAGAAAACGTCGTGCTGGACCTATTCCAAAAAGGCGGCCCCATCATGTGGCCGTTGACGGTCACCTCGATCGTTGCATTGACCCTCATCATCGAGCGGGCGCTCTTTGTGTGGCGCCAGGAAGAAAAGGCGCGCCCGGAAGAGGCCGCTGAGATTATTTCCTATGTCCGCAGGGGATTGATTCCCCAGGCCGTCGCCGCCGGCTTGGAATCCGAAGACATCGTTGCCCAGGTTCTTGCCGAGGGCATCAAGCGCCGGAACAAGTCGCTTTCGAACGCGCTCCTGCAAGCGGCCCTGCAGCGGCTGGTCCCTTACGGCCAGGGGATCGCGGCCTTGGAAACGATTGTGACGCTGGCTCCGTTGCTGGGTCTGTTGGGAACAGTCACGGGAATGATCCGCGCTTTTGGTTTGATGGGCGCCAAGGAATTGGAAGCCCCTGTGGCCATCACCGGCGGAATCTCGGAGGCATTGATCGCCACCGCCTTCGGGTTGGTGATCGCCATCGTGGCGCTGGTTCCGCTCAATTTCCTCATCTCGTATCAGGAGCGCGTCAAGCGGCGGATTGAGCAAGCTGCCACCGATTTGGAGATCGAGATGGCCCCCGTCGCTTCGAAGAGCCCCTATGAAGTTACCGTCTAGTCCGGTCCACGCGCCCGCGCGCATCCAGATCGTTCCGCTGATTGATGTCATCTTCTTTTTGTTGGCGACTTTCATCATGGTTTCTCTGTCGATGGTCAAAAATCAAGGCATTCCGGTCCAATTGCCAAAAGCAGCGACGGGCCAGTCCGAATCCCGAACGGCCACGGCGACGATCACCGTCACCGATGCGGGCCGCGTTTACTTAAACCGGGAGCTGATGGAGATGGACAAAGTCGGCCCGCGCTTGAAAGCGCTCAAGCGCCAAGAAGCCGGTTTGAAAGTTCTAATCAACGCGGATGACGTCGCTTATTTCGGAGACGTGGTCAAAGCCCTGGACCATGTCCGGCGGGCAGGGATCGATAAAATTGCCATTCAGACCACCGGTGCCCAGCATGCGTCTGCTCAATCTTCTGGCTGAATCGTCCGGCCGCACCCACGGTTTTCTGGCTTCCTTGACTTTGCATGGGCTGCTGTTTCTGGGCGGGGGCCAAATTTTTGCCCACTCGGCCCGATACGGAGTTGAGCCGGGCATGGGAGGCGTTGAGATTTCTTTGGTGGCGGCCCCTTCCTCCGCCCGCCGGCCCGCCGGAAAACCGTCCGGCTCTCCCGAATTTCCGGCCTCCCAAGAATCAAAAAGTGAATGGGCGCAGGAGCCGGCATCTGTCCCGGCGCCCGCGGCGCAAGAACCCGTGGCGGAGTCGATTTCAGCTCCCGCTGCTTCTCAAGGGCCTGAGGGCCATGGTGCGGCTTCCTTTGGCCGCAGCCAAGGGCCCATGGGGGACGGCAGCTCGCCCATCCCTGGAAAAGATGCCATCACGTTTTATTCTCCCGGCGGTGCCGTCACGGAAGGGAAATCGAAACACCTGAGAAATCCGGCTCCCCCTTATCCCTGGGCTTCCATCACGCGCCAAGAGCAAGGGGTGGTTGTTCTTTCCGTCTCTGTGGATGAGGCGGGTCGCCCGCTTGAAGTGGGCATCGACACAAGCTCCGGTTTTTCGATGCTGGACGAGTCTGCTCTCAAAACCATCCGGAGATGGAAATTTGATCCGGCCCATGTCGGTTTTCTGCCGGTGCGCTCCAACATCAAAGTGCCGATTCGCTTCGTCCTCCAAGAGGAAGATTTAAAACGCGCCGGCCGGTTGCGGACTCCCTCATAACCGGCCGGCGTCAGCATCCTTTTTGACGGCCTGTTTTAGAATCGCCCTGAACGATGCTTTGATGATGCCCCGTTCCAATTGTGTCATCACCCATCGCGGGATCTCCAGGGCCGGTTCCACGAACGCTTCATAGCGGACGTGCGTGCCGCCGGGACATTCCTGCAAAAGCCAGCTTCCTTTGTAAACCCGAAAATCCCCCTCCACGGCCTCGAAATTGAGAGCCCGTTGGGGCTTTTCGCTCACGCGGAAAACCACACGGAACGTTTTTTTGTAGAACGGAAATTTTACCGCCGCGCGCTGGTCTAAATAGAGCGCCCCTTCGCGACGACCGGAGATTTTTGAACGCTCCAGCAATGGAATAAATTCAGCCAATCGATTGTAATCGGTCAGAACCGACCAAGCGCACTCCTGGGAAACAGGCATCGTCATCCAAGCCGTGACATGCGCTTGCCGGGGAGTGATCCATTGAAAATCGATGGTCAGCGCGTGCGCTCCGATTTCTGTGACGTAGCCGCCGCTTTTTGGAACCACCCCCCCGCTCAGAAAAACCAGCGCCCCCAGAATCAAAACGGTTTTTTTAACCATGGGATGGAATGCCCCGGGTTGCCCCAATTCAACTATAGCATGATGCCTGATCTGCTGCTTTTGACCTTCCGGGGGAATCGCCTTACAATAATGGAGTTGGGAAGAAACGGGGTTTTCATTGCGAAAAATACAAACCTTCATTTTGTTCGCCTGCGTTTCGTCGATCGGAGTTTCCGTTGAGGCGGCACCTATGAAAAAAGCGGTTTTTGGAGCGGGATGTTTTTGGGGCGTGGAAAAGATCTTAGGGCATGTCCCTGGGGTGACCTCCACTTCCGTTGGTTTTTCCGGGGGCAAGGTGGCCAACCCCACCTATCGCCAGGTGTGCGAAGAAGACACCGGCCATGCGGAGGTGGTGGAAGTCGTTTACGACGGCACGCCGGCCGCGTACAAAGAGCTGCTGACGGCTTTTTGGGAATACCACGATCCGACCACCCCGGACCGGCAGGGACCGGATGTCGGCAGCCAGTACCGTTCGGTGATTTTTTACGAGGACGAAGAACAGGCCGCGCTGGCGCGCCGCTCCAAGGAAATTTTAGAATCCGCCCGCATTTTCAAGGATCCGATCGTCACGGAAATTGTTCCTGCGGGTCCTTACACCCGGGCGGAAGAATACCATCAAAAATATCTCCAAAAGAATCCATTCGGCTATTGCTCGCACCATCTGCAGTCCAAAAAAATCCGGCAGCTCCTCAAAGAAAAGCTGTAGCCAGGGGCTGTGCGTTCACGCAAAAGGCAGACAAGCAGACAATTGTCTTGTAACATGGGGTTGTGCAGCCCAAACGTATTTGAGACGCTTCGGGGTCAGACGCTTCGGGGTCAGGTCTAGACATTAGACATCCCTGTCCTTTCGGAGGGTAAGATGACAGTTACCTTTGTGGGCAAGCATCGCTCCCAGGTCATCCTCCTGGGCTACGACGGCCACGGCTACCAATCCCCCGACTGGGGCCCGTGATCATGGAGCACCACTCTGACGAGGTGCTCCGGGAAGAATACGGTCCCGATGCTATCTTCACCCGCGTCGGCGACATCCTGATCGTCCATCTGGATAAGCCGACCGAGTCCATGATCCGCCAGCGGATCACCGAAATTCAGCGGGAGGCCCGAGAGCCAGTAGACGACTGTCCGCTCTGCGAGGAAACGCGCCTCGCCGGCGGCTACACCGTCGTCTACCAGGGCAACCTCCTGCCGGAAGAAAACTGACTTGGGCGTCGACGGATACCTCGTCAAGCCCGCCAGCCGGGATCAGATCCTAGCATCCTCCCCGGCCCATAGGTCGAAGCGTTACAATATGAGCCATGTTGGCCAACCTGACAAATTTCCTGGTTTCATTTATCGCTTCACTTATCGCAGTTTTCCTGGCTCTTTGGGTCGAGCGAAGCAGGATGCCAGCGTTGACCATCACCGTAAGTGAGCGGGCCAACACAAACGCTGGCTATCCAGAAATGAGAGAGTGGCGTTTCGTCCGAGCTCTCGTCGTGAACCAACCGATGCCCTGGCCATTCCGCTGGATCCCTCGTTACACCGCAGAAAATTGCCACGCCAGAATCGAGTTTTTGACCCTAGACAGCAGACCATTATTGAGGTTTTCAGAAAGAATGAACGGTTTTCCCGACGAGCCGGAGCGTCCATTACTTCCGAAAAGGTCAATAATGGTACTCGGCAGGGACACCTCTCTTGGCGCAATGCAAGGCAGGTGGACAAACACTCCGGAAATCCCTCTCGGCGATTATCGTGTTCGCATCGCTGTGACCACGCAGAACGGCACCATCGCAACAACAAGTTTTCACTTGCACATTACACAATACGACCTTACTTTCCCTCTAATTCTCAGCCATGGCCGCAAAATGCCATTGACATGTAGACGTTTGTATAGTATTCATAAACAGGGTTGACAAATTTATCACACGCTCGGTACTATAACGACATGAGGATCGGCAACAGACTACATCAACTAAGACAATCAAAATCCATCGGTCTGAAACCGCTGGCGAAAAAGATCGGCGTCGACCACTCCTATCTTTCACGAATCGAATCCAATCAGGTACAACCCTCTGAGCAAGTCCTTCGGAAGCTCGCCCGCTCGCTTGGCTGTGACGAAGCTGAACTCATGCTATTGGCAGAT